>DAOWGJ010000349.1 GCA_030637505.1 Holophagae bacterium | reverse complement strand
GACGACGCGGTCGCTCGGCTGCTCGAGGCGGGATCGGCGGGAACGGAGCTCGCCGACCGAATCGCCTGATCGGCGATCGATTTGAGGGGCGCCGGTACCCGAGTTACCAGTGCGATTGACATCCCGGCTGCTTCGAGAGCCTTGGAGTGGGCGATGAGAGTGTTTCTGGGGAGCGCGTCAGACATGATTTCCTCCTGTTCGTTCATGTCACCCCCCAAAGCTGGTGGAGACAACCGTTGTCAGGGGTCGCGAAGCGACCGGCCGATGGCCGGCTTGCCCTTGACCACGGTTGTCCCACCAGCTATCCACCCTCACTCAATGAACGAACAGGAGGAAATCATGTACGCGGCACGGATGGACACAACGCCGGCATTGCCGTCACGGGTTGATCCTGTCGCTGAGGCTGTGCCTGTCGCTGTCCCTGAACCTGTCGCGGCCCCTGCCCCTGCTCTCCAACCCCGGCCTTCTGGAGCGCTTTGAAGCCGTCGAGAACCCCTAGGACTGCCGATCGCTCCAGCTCGGTGCACTTCCCGGAGGGGCTACATTTTCGAACTTGGGAGGGAATCGCCCCTCCGGAAAATGACCTCGGCGGCCTACGGCGTCGGCCGAGACTCGATCACCTACGCGCTCCCCGAGGATTGCCCCCTAACCCGTACTTCTCACCAGTGTCCGGCTGCAAGGCGCAGAACACATTGCCCATTCCGGCTCCGCCGGAGCGGGTCCCTACCTTCGGCGCTTTCTCGATTCGCTCTCTCGACGTACCGCAAGTATGCCTTCGCTCACCGCCCACGCTGCCCGCTTTGCGGGTCCACGGCTTCACCGTGATCGCCCTTCGGGCGGTGCGCGATGTCCCAATCTTGCGAGATCACCGAATCTCATTGCGTTCTGCACCTTTCGCTTCGAAAACCGGTGAGAAGCACGGGCTGAGACTTTCACCGAAACGACACCGTCGCCTTGATGCCTGCCTGAGGAGAAAGTCATAGACGGCACGTCCCGTCCTAGGTTTTGGGCGCTCTCGGGTCTATCCGTCGGCGCTCAAACGAACACCCCCGGAAGAGGTGTCGATCGACAGTTGTACGGCGTTGGGTCCATCTTCGAACCGCCAGTAGTTCTTTTTCTCCTTGGCGCCGGGGAAGTCCGACCGGATCCCACCGGAAGACGTGTCGATCTCACCGTCGAATTCAGTACCTTCTGGGAAACCGAGGCGCACTCCGCCGGATGAGGTGTCGATTCGCACCGTGGCCCCTGGTGGAATCGACTGCCATACGGCCCTGACCGAGCCCGACGAGGTGTCCACGTCGGCATCACCGAGCAGGTCGTAGAGTTCAACCGATCCTGAGGACGAGTCGACCTTGACTTTGAAAGCGCCTCCCTCGAAATTGACTGAACCGGAGGAGCAGTCCACGTGAAATACACCGAGAGGACGAAGGGCCTTGATGTGGGTGCGGCCGGAGGAGTTGTCGATCGAAAGCGCGGCCATCGCGGTCTCACCTTTGACGCTGCCGGACGAGTTGTCGACTCTGACTTCGGCGTCACCAAAATCTCCCTTGAGAAGGACCGACCCCGAGGAGTTGTCGACCACGAGATCCATCCCTGAGGGCATCGAAACGGTGATCTTCCCCTTGCTTGTATTCATACCCCAACTCCAGGTGGTCTTCTCCCGGGTGGAGCGGATGACAATGTCGTCACCATCGACCTTGAATCGCGGTTCGTACTCTGCAATCAGACGCTTGGCTTTCTTTTCGGAGGCCGAAAATTCCAAATCGACGACGACGTCGACGTTTGAACCCGGCCGAGCCGTGACCTCGACTGAGTGAAACGACGCATCGATTGTCACACTGCCACCGGTCGTGGCAGGAAAAGACCTTTCGGTGTGAGAGGTCTCGGTAGCGCTGAATGCCACGACGGGCAGCGTCAGCATCAGAACAAAGACGGCGGCGAGCAGAACGTGATTTTGTTTTCGCATGATCCTCCCTTGGTATCCCATAAAGAGGAAGACGCAAATTGCTCAAGAAAGTTCGCTGAATATCCCCATTGCTCGGTTCACGCGCCGCCGCTCACCTACGCCTCGCCTTGTCCTGGTACATTGCGGTATCGGCGACCGCCATCGCCTCGTCCAGCGGGACCCCGTCGCCAAAGGGCGCCATGCCCACCGATACCGAGAGGGCAATCCCCTGCTCGTCGGGAGGCTCCAAAAGTTCACGCAATCGCTGCACTCGCCCGAACCCTTCAGGGACCGTCAGGCCGGGGGCCACCACCAGAAACTCATCACCTCCGAGGCGGAAGAGCCCATCGCTGGTGCGAACAATTTTTCGAAGCGCATCCGCCACCCGCAGCAGGCACGCATCGCCGGTGGCGTGCCCCCACGAATCATTGATCGCCTTGAACATATCCACATCGACAAAGAGAACGATTCCAGCCCCGGGGGCGGCCTCGACGAAAGACCTGAGCCGCCTGCGGTTGAAGAGCCCCGTCAAGGGATCGGCATCCACCAAGCCACGAAGGGTCCGCTCACTGGCCTCGAGGCGCCGGTTTGCACTCTCAGACTCCTCGACGGCCCGAAGACCCATGGCCAGGATACAACCCAGTCCGACGAGGATCTCTGAAACCGCATCCAGGAAGGAGATCCTGCTCATATAGGCCGGGATCGGCAGGCCCCAAAATGTCGGTATCAACACGACCAGATGATGGAGAAACAGCAGGCCGTGAATCAGAAAAACCAGGCCTGCCACAACCGAACCCCGTGCATTCCCCGACCTGAGGGCCGGGGCGCCGCTGACGATCAGAATCGTCGCGACCGCACCGTAGGTCACCGCCTGTACCTGAACGACGTCGGAGCAGAAAATAAGCGCCAATATGCCCCACACCAGGGCAGTCAGCGCAAGCCAACCCGGCACACCCCGTCCCATCGACCCAGCCACCCGGCGATACCGGAACAGTCCAAGTGCCAGGAGCAGCACGAACAGTACCTTCGCCGAACTGTAGAAGGCGTACAACGCGAAGATCTCATTCCCAGGGAGGTCCGCGGCGAAGATAGCGATGACAAGAACCGCCGACAAAGCCACGGTGTCGAGCGTCCATGCCGCCAGCCAGGTCAATAAAACCTTTCGGCGAGTCACCGCCCACGCCGCGAAGAAGAGCACCGTCAGGACGAGCACGATCCCCAACTGGACCAAAATGGACCAACGGGACAGCGCTGATTCCACCATTTGGTTGATCTCGAGTATCACGCCCTCCTCTGCCGTCCACCATGGGCAACTCCCCCGGTATCGGCCCGGCCAAGCTGAGACGCTCGGGGTCTATCTTGAGTCGTCATCTCATGCTATCACGAACAAAGAGAACCGTTCCCGCAGAGCCGGATGGAGTTTTGGGGCGCCCACCGGGTCACGGGGAAGTCGCCGACCAGCGCTGTGTGTCGCCGGACTCGAAGCCGTCCGTGAAGATATCGCAGTTGGCGGCGAAGAAATAGGCCGAGCCCGAACTCTCGCCCGTGTCGTCGTCGTTGGGGGCGCCGACGAGGATGGTGTTTCCGGCGACACCGACCGACCAGCCGAAGTGGTCGTCGGCCGCCGCGTCAGATGCATTCAACCGTCCCTCTTCGCTCCAGGTGGCGCCGTCGACGCGGAACAGATAGGCCGCACCCGAGCTGTTGCCGTCGTCGTCCCGGTCGTCGGCGCCGATGACGGCGAGCCGGCCGTCGAACGCCAGCGACCAGCTGAAGCCGTCGCCGGGGAGCCGGTCCGAGGCCGTGAGCTTGTTCTCCTCGCTCCACCCCGGGCCGTCGAAATGAAAGACGTAGACCGAGCCGGCAGTCGAGTCATCGCCCCACGCACCGGCGAGCAGGCGGTCGCCCGCCAGCGCCAGGGATGCGCCGAGCTGATCGTTTCCGGCGCCGTCTGCGGCGATCAGCTTGATCTCGTCACCCCACACGGAGCCGCTATAGCGGTAGAGGTAGACCGCGCCGGCCTCACCCGCGATGTCATCGTCACCGATGGCGGTGACGGCGGCGAGATCGCCTTCAATGGCCACGGCCCAGCCGTAGAAATCGACGATCTCGCCGTCAGAGGCTGTGAATTTCGCATCCTCGGACCATATTCCGGCGTCCGCACGGAATACATAAGCGGCGCCGGCAAGGGCGCCGTTCTCGCCCTCGCCCCACGCGCCGACGACGGCCGCGTCGCCGTCGATCGCCACCGAGTTGCCGAACCAGGCGTTGGCGGTCGGGTCGGCGGCTGTCAGCTTGTCCTCGAAGCTCCATCCGCCACCTTCG
>DAOWGJ010000381.1 GCA_030637505.1 Holophagae bacterium | reverse complement strand
CCGAGTTCGGGAACATCGAACCGCGAGCGTCAGGGCCGGGGAATACAAAGCCGAGAACTTGTGCCGCACGAGGGGTTTTCCTACATCGAGAATTACGGCCTGTACCGTCACCGAGAGGACACCGCCTGATGTTGGACCCAGACACCCTGGAACTCGTCCGAAATACAACTGCTGCGGCACACGACAAGAAGGCCTTCGACGTCACCGCATTGGACGTGTCGGGCCTGACCTCGTTCACCGATGCCTTCGTGCTTTGCTCGACGTCGTCGGATCGCCACCTCGATGCGGTAGCGGAGGAGATTCGAAGACGCCTCAAGGCCCGGCGCAAACCCCTCCACGTCGAAGGCGGCGGCGGAGGTCAGTGGGTCCTGATCGACTTCGGAGACGTCATCGTGCACGTCTTCACCGAAGAGCGCCGCGCCTACTACAACCTCGAAGGCCTCTGGGGTGACGCCCCTTTGATTGAGGGTCTACCCGGCAAAACCGGAGCCGAAGAGGAACCGATCGACACCACCGGGTAGGTATGAGGGTTAGCGTCTTCTGGTTCGGCAAGCCCGCCCGCAGTCCGTACGAGACCCAGGTTGAAGACTTCCGCCGAAGGGTCTCCCGGCGGTGGCCCGCCGAAGACGTCGCCCTCAAGCCGGCGAGCGGCATTCGGGAAGCCGACCAGGTGGCCGCCCTGGCTCGAGAAGCCGATACGCTGCTGGCACGGGTTCCATCTCGTTGGCGACTGGTCGTTCTCGACGCACAGGGCCGAAGCCGGACCTCGGCCAATTTTGCCCACCTCCTTCAGGAGATCGAATGCCAAGCTCCTCCGGGCGTGGCCTTCGTTCTCGGATCCGACCTGGGCATCGCATCCTCCCTGCGTGACCAGGCCGACGAAGTGTTGTCGCTCAGTCCGATGACCTTTCCGCACCTGCTGGCCAGACTGCTGGTCTGGGAACAACTCTATCGGGCGACCGATATTCTGGGTCCGGGAAACTACCATCGAACCCGCGTGTCCTAACGATCGAATCAGATGTACAATTGTTGTGTCTCCCGATGGATTGGGGGATGAAGGGAGGACACGGCCCATGAGACGCACTGAACTGGACCGTTTCCGCAAACGGTTGGAAGCGAAACGACACCAGGTCCAGGAGTTGGTCCAGGCCGCACGGACCACCGAAAGCCAACACGGTGATACCGAAACGCCCGACCTGGGTGATCGCGCCACCGACGCATTCAACCGCGAAGTTTCCTACAGCGTCAGGATCACCGAGCGGGACCTCGTGCGCCGTATCGACCGGGCCCTCGGCCAGATCGAAAACGGCACCTACGGTAAGTGTGTCAGCTGCAAAAAGACGATTCACAAGGCCAGGCTGACCGCCGTTCCCTGGGCCCGCTACTGCATCGAGTGCCAGGAACTCCTGGATCGGGGAGAACTCTGAGTCCCGAAACCAGACTCGCCCTGGTCGCCGCCGGTGATGATCTCCTCTTGGAAGATGCTTTCAGGGATGCGACCGAACGAGCTGGGGGCAGCATGTCTCAACCTGCGGTCGAGACACTCCCTGACGACGTCACTCCGGAAGACGTCGCGGTCGAGCTCAATTCTCCCTCCCTGTTCAACCCTGAACGGGTTCTCCTGGTTCCGGACACCAGCCAGTGGGTCATAGCCTCGACCAGCCCGGGAGGCCCAACAATGCCGGCCCGGAAAAACGCCAAGGCCGTCGACACCCTGGTCCAACCGCTGGTGAAAACGCTGGAGAGCGGCATGCCCGACGGCGTGGCCCTGGTGATGGGGGTCTGGTGTGGCGCGAAGCCGACCGGTTCCCTCGTCAAAGCGGTGGAGGCCTCCGGAAGCGTGGAGTGGATCGCAACCCCCGAACCCCCCAAACCCTGGGAGGACTGTGCCGTATCCGACGCCCAAAAAACCGTGTTGCGCCGGCTGATGGCCCGAGCCGCCCCCGCAGCCCGATTTGCGCCTACGGCCGAAACACTTCTCTTTGAACGCCTGGGCTTTGCACCTCGGCACCTGGTCCAGGAAACGGGGAAGCTCGCCGTTGCTGCCGGGCCGGATGGTCTGATCGACGAGGCTCTGGTGCGGCGTCTGGTCTTGCCCCGCGAGGGATCTCTCGAAAAGCTCCAGGACGCCATCCTGGGTCGGGACCTCCGGGCCGCCGTCACCTTTCTCGACGAGGGCCGACGGGGCCTTCCAATCCGCGATTGGTCCGGAAGCTACATTACGGAGGGAGGGTTGGGAATCCGCGCCTTCAACCTGGCGGTCGATGCCTTCACCCGGATGCTCTACCTGAGGGGCGCCGCACGGATCATCGGCGCCGAGGATGAGCTGGATCCACAGAAGAACTCTGCCCACTCATGGTACTCCCGAACCTTCAAGCCGCACCTGGGGCCCAAGCTCAAGTCTCACATCGAAGCCGACCCCGGAGCACCCTTCCGAAGCGGCGTCAAACCCAGGGTCCCCTCTCCCTGGGCCATGCAGCGACTCTTCCGCGGGGCCTCGCTCTACTCAGACGATGATCTGATCCGAAGCCTCACCGAGGCCGGTCGGATCGAACGCCGGCTGCGGCGACCGGGCAACTCAATCGAGGCCCTCCCGGGGTGGTTGTTGTTGGCTTTGGGCAATTCGTAGAACGAATTGCATGACGCCCTTCGGGCCAGGGAGGGAGTATCGCCTCCGACCGATGCCAGGAGCGCCCTTTCTCCGACGGCGCGTGCCATTCTTGATGTTGTCCTGCGCCGTCCTCCCAAGTTGAGCAACGATGCGGACAACGTCAAGGGTGGCAACGCTCGGCGAGCACCCCAGCGACCGAGTCTCGGCCAAAGCCGTAGGCCGCCGAGGTCGTTTCCCGGAGGGGCGGTCCTCCTCCCTATTCGAACCTGTGGCCCCTTCGGGAAACGGCTGAGCTGGAGTGGCGAAGGCACTCCAGAAGGCCGGGGCAATATCGTACCAGCCTGTCGAATCCCTTCAATCGAGGAATCCCACCAATCATCGGGCCGGGCATAGCGTCTTGACCTACGCGCCCCCAAGTGCCTCCTCTTCACTCGACTCCGGCGAGGTTTTCGAACGCGCTCACTGAACCATCTTGTCTGTACACAAATACAATGCCATTCCGCACCAAAGGCCGAGGCGGTAGAAAGTCCCGGTACCTCTCGGATCTTAGCGGAAGTCTCCACAACGGCTGTCCGGTACCAGCTTCCTCCGCGCAAAGTGCAGTCATTGACAACCGATACCGGACACCCAGGCTTTCTAAATCCTTCACTTCTCCCGGCATCCCCAGTTCGGTTTCCATCGATTCGTCATCGCGCAACACCTGGCCGGTATTCTGATCGAGCACCACGACCCCGCGGGAAAACTGCCGGGCCTCCCCCCCTAACGCATTGTATTTCTTGAAGCGAATTTCGATATTCCCATTGTGATCGAGGCTGAGACTGTTGCCCCTATGGTCCCACGACCAGACGACAGT
>DAOWGJ010000353.1 GCA_030637505.1 Holophagae bacterium | reverse complement strand
GCCTTGATCATCTGTCCGATCCGTTCTTCCAACGTCTTGAGTACCATTTCCATTACAAACACCCCTTAACCCGGCATCGCCGGGAGCCATTAGCCGTTAGCTTTTAGCGATGAACTCATCAAGCGTCGTTCAAGGGCCGAAAAGCTGTCTTGCTCAAGGCTAACGGCTAAAGGCTAGCAGCTTTCTTGCCACCTTGCGAAGAAACTCAGTGGCAAGAGGTTAAATCGTTACGTCAAGCCGCTCGACCAGAGCCACCTTGAGGGCATTCTGCGCGGCGTTGACTTCCTCCTGGGTCATGGATCTCTCCGGATGGCGATAGACCAGGCGCAGAGTCGTTCGGACCCGGTCCGGTGGAAGTGCCTTCCCCGAATACCGCGTCACCAACGACACCGACGTCACCAACCGGTCTGACTGTTCCCGAACTTCCGCCTCCAGACGAGCATAGGGGAGGTCGGTCCCATGCTCGACCGTGATGTCCGCCCAGACCGCAGGGAACCTGGGCAAAGCCTCGAATCGCGGCAGGTCGAGTTCGGCCTTTGCCGCCTGGAGAAGCAACTCGGCAACATAGACCGGTTGCTTGAATCCCCACCGGCCGGCTTCGTCGTCGCCGAGAAGCCCGGCAACACCGATGATCCTGCCGTCGCCATCCGCCACGACGGATCCTTCGGCCTCGTCCAGCCATGGATCCCCCCCTCGTTGCCACAGGGCCGGAGGAAAGGCCACGTCACGGAGCAGGACCTCAACGACACCCTTGACCTCGAGAAAATCGACCGCATCGCGCCCCGGCAAGGCCAATCCACCGCCGGCCAAGACAAGACCCAGATGTTCCGGTTCCGTGTAACGATCACCCTCGGTGATGGAGAACACCCGCCCCTCTTCGAAGAGAGCTACATCGGCTTCTCCCTGATTGAGGTTTTCTCGCGCCGCCGCAAGCAGTCCGGGAATCAGCGATCGCCGCATCATCCCTTGAGTTTCCGCAAGCGGGTTGATCAGGGGGACAGACGGGCCGGGACACAAAGGCCAGCTCTCCAGACGAGAGTCGATCTTTGGGTCGATGAAGGCGTAAGTGACGGCCTCGGTCAACCCACACCCGATGGCCGCCCGCCGCCCTCGGTCCACCAGCTCCCAATTGGGGTGCCGCCGCCCGGGCGGCGTCCGGAGAATGGGGAGCACTGCCGGCACCGCGTCATACCCAACGTGCCGAATGACCTCCTCGTACAGATCGGATACTCGTTCGATGTCACCCCGAAAGGAGGGCGGCACGCATGTGATGACGTCTCCATCACGGCCCGGCCGAAACTCCAGACCCTCGAGAATCCGCACGATGTCGTCACCATGAATCTCCAGGCCGGTGAACCGGGACACACCCGAGACCGTGAAGCTCATCTCTTTTGGCTTCCATGGCCGCGGCCGAACGTCGATACGCCCTGGGCACACCGTCGCACCGGTCAACTGAGCGATCAAACGGGCAGCCAGGTCGGCGGCGACAGGCGCCATCAAAGGATCCGCACCCCGCTCGAATCGATGGGAGGCCTCGGTGTGGATGCCGAATCGTCGGGATGTCCGCCGTACGGGGAGAGCTTCGAAGTGAGCGCTCTCCAACAAAACGTCAGTCGTCTCTTCGCCGATCTCCGAGTTTGCACCACCCATCACCCCGGCCAAGGCCACCGGCCGACTCCGGTCGGCAATCACCAGATCGTCGGTGCACAGTTTCCGGTTCTCGCCATCCAGGGTCACCAGGATCTCCCCCTTTTCGGCCCTGCGAACAACGATCGTACGTCCCTCCAGCCGGTCGAGATCGAAGGCGTGCAGTGGCTGTCCGGTTTCCAGCAGGACGTAGTTGGTGGCATCAACGACGGCATTGATCGGACGAACGCCGCAGCGCTCAAGCCGCTGCTTGAGCCAGTCCGGAGACTCAACCAGACGCACTCCCCGCAGAACCCGTCCAACGTACCGGGAGCACAGATCCTCATCCCGGATTTCGATGGAAGCGAGGTCCTGGGCCGGCTCACCGCTCTCCTCAACCGTCGAATCCATTACCTTGAGCCGGGCGCCAACGGCCAGGGCTGCCTCTCGGGCCATGCCGTGGTGACACATGACGTCCGGTCGGTTGGTCGTCGCCTCGATGTCCCAGATTTCCGAATCTTCCGATGCATCCCGCGTCTCGACCAGGAAACCGCAATGGGTCAGAGCCTCGGCCAGGGTGTCGGCCTCGGGGCCGCCCTCGATATGTTGCCGCATCCACTCGAGATCGAATTTCATGCGAACTGCCTCGTCAATCTCTGGTCACCCACGAAGAGTTGTCGCAAATCAGGAATGCCGTACAACAACATGGCCACACGATCGAGACCGAGACCGAAAGCAAAGCCGGTGTAACGGCCGGCATCGACGCCGACGCCCTCGAAGACCCGCGGATCAACCATGCCCGAGCCCAGGATCTCGATCCATCCTGACCGGGAACAGACCCCGCAGCCTGAACCACCACAGAAAATACAGGTGATGTCGACCTCGGCGGAGGGCTCGGTGAAGGGAAAGTAGCTGGGCCTGAACCGCACATCGACTTCGTGTTTGGCAAACAGTGCGTGCAAGAAAGTCTCCAGCGTGGCCTTGAGATTCCCGAAGGTGACTCCCTCATCAACCAACAGGCCCTCGATCTGGTGGAACATCGGCGAGTGCCTGAGGTCGGAGTCGCGGCGATAAACCTTGCCGGGAACAATGATCCGGATCGGCGGCTTTCGCTGCTCCATCACCCGGGCCTGTACCGGAGAGGTGTGAGTCCGCAACAGGCGCCCACCCGGCACATAGAAGGTGTCCTGGTCATCTCGGGCCGGGTGATCCGGCGGGATGTTCAACGCCTCAAAGTTGTGCCAGTCATCCTCGATCTCCGGGCCGTCTTCGACGTCGTAGCCCATCCGAAGGAAAATCTCCTCGATCCGCTGCCGGACCAGATGCACCGGGTGCTCGGCCCCTCTTGGAAGGCTCAGACCAGGCAGTGTGACGTCGACCACGGAACCGGAAGCTCGACCAACGCGGGCTTCGTCCTTGGCAGCCTCGAGCCGGCCGGCCACCAGCTTTTTCAGCTCGTTGAGAGCACGCCCGTAGTCGCGCTTCTCCTCGTTGGGAAGATCCCGCAGGGCCGCCGTCAACTCCAACAGAAGTCCAGAGCGCCGTCCTGCATACCGGACCCGGATCGTCTCCACGGCCTCTGGTTTGCCCCTCGCGCTCTCGAGGTCCGCAAGGAAGGCGGCCCGCACCTCGTCGAGCCGTGCAACACCCACGGCGTCAGGCCTTCGGCTTGGCCAGTTCGACCAGTTGCCCGAACGCCTGCGGGTCACGCACGGCGAGATCCGCGAGGACCTTCCTGTCCAATTCACATCCGGCACCCTTGAGGCCGGAAATGAAGGTCGAATAGCTCATACCATTGATTCGAGCCGCAGCGTTGATCCGGGTGATCCACAGCCTGCGGAACTGGCGCTTGCGCTGCTTCCGATCCCGGTAGGCGTACTGCAGGGACTTTGCCACCTGAATCTTGGCCGTTCGGTGCAGGCGGCTTTTGCCTCCCCAATAGCCTTCGGCCAGGTTAAGAATCTTCTTTCGACGGTCTTTACGATTGGAACCTCTTTTGACGCGCATTTCTTCTCCTTAGCCGTGCAACATCAGTGCGAAAATCTTCGCGTCACAGGGTTTGGCGATCGTCGAGCCCCGCAAGTTGCGCTTTCTCTTCCGGCTCTTCTTCGCCATGATGTGGGATGTGTAGGCGTGGTGGCGTTTGTACTTGCCGTTGGCGGTCTTTTTGACCCGCTTGGCCAAACCTCGGTGAGTCTTCAATTTCGGCATGGTTGTCTCCTTCTCACAGTTCCAATGAACGGGTTTCGACTTTTTCTTGAATTCGATCGAGTACGGCGTCCAGAGTTTGGACACCCTCGTCGCGGCGATGACGCAAGCGGAGGGACACCGTTGTGTTTTCCGCCTCTCGGCCCCCGATGACCAGCAGGTACGGCACCTTCATGGTCTCACCTTCGCGGATCTTGTAGCCCAGCTTCTCCGACCGCCCATCCAGCTCGGCCCTCAGGCCCCGGGCCCGCGCCGTGTCCACCACCGATTGGGCGTAGTCCATGACGGCGTCGGTGATCGGCAGCACCCGGATCTGTTCCGGCGCCAGCCAAGGCGGAAGGTCACCACCGAAGTGCTCCAGCATGACGCCGTAGAACCTCTCCAGCGATCCCAGAATGGCACGGTGGATCATCACCGGGCGTTTGGCTTCCCCGTCGGAGTCGACGTAGCCTAGGTCGAAGCGCTCCGGCATCTGGAAATCCAACTGGATGGTGGCCAGCTGCCAGGCTCGATCCATGGCATCGTGGACGTCGAAATCGATCTTCGGGCCGTAAAAGGCCCCATCTCCGGGCTTGACGGTGAAGCTCACGTCCCTTCGGTCCTCGAGGCACGCCGTCAAAACCTGCTCGGCATGTTCCCAGAGTTCGGGCTCGCCCATCGCCTTCTCTGGTCTGGTTGAGAGGTAAACTTTAACGTCGGAGAAACCGAAGAGGTCGTATATCTCAAAGATGAAATCGAAGAGTTTTTCGATTTCTTTCCCGATCTGCTCCGCGGTGCAGAAAATGTGGGCATCATCCTGGGAGAAGGTCCGGACCCGCGTCAGCCCGGTGACGACCCCTGAACGCTCGTCGCGATGGAGTCGGCCGAAATCGGCGATGCGGATTGGAAGGTCCCGATAGGAATGCGCCTGGGCGCCAAAGAGAAGACAGTGCGACGGGCAGTTCATCGGCTTGAGCGAATTGGACCGCTCCTCGACCTGGTCGAATGAGTCGGCGAAGAGCATGTCGTCGCGGTAGTTGTCGTAGTGCCCCGACGTCTTCCATAGATCAACGTCGAAGACCTGCGGCGTGATCACTTCGTCATAACCGTAGGCCCTGTATTTCTCCCGCATCAACTCGAGCAACTCGTTGTAGACGATGGTGCCCCGAGGGTGGAAGAAGGGACTTGCCGGCGCCTCCTTATGGAACGAAAAGAGGTCGAGTGTCCGGCCGAGACGCCGATGGTCGCGCTTGCGTATCTCCTCGAGGCGGGCGAAGTAGGCGTTGAGCTCTTTTTTTGAGGCGAAGGCCGTACCGTAGATGCGCTGCAGCATCTCGTTGCGCTCGTCACCCTTGAAATAGGCGCCTGAGGCCTCCAATAGCTTTGCCGCGCCGATCTGGGAGGTGCGTTGAACATGAGGTCCGCGGCACAGATCGACGAAATCGCCACTGTGGTACAGGGTGATGACCTCTCCCTCAGGGATGTCCTCGAGCCGTTTGAGCTTGATCTCCTCGCCCCGCTCGATCATCAGGTCTTGAACCCTGGGCCTGTCGGCCTCTTCCCGCTCGAACGCCAGGTCCTCGGCAAGGATGCGCCCCATCTCAGCCTCGATACGTTCGAAATCCTCCGGTTTGAACGGCCGGGGAAAGCGGAAGTCGTACTGGAATTTGACCGAATGATCCTGGCGGCCGGCATCAATCAGCGTACCGGGCCACAAGCGTTGGACGGC
>DAOWGJ010000335.1 GCA_030637505.1 Holophagae bacterium | reverse complement strand
TGGCCGTCATCCAACCACGGAGAATCCGTCCAGGCGGGCAAGGATTCCTAAGAATGAGACACCAGCACCGGAATGATTGCCAGGTCTTTGCCGAAACGTGCACGGACGACCAACGCCTCGAGCAGAGAGTTGGAGGCCAGACGATTTGCGCCGTGCAGCCCGGTGAAGGCGACTTCCCCACAGGCACGAAGGCCGGCCACCGAGGTCCGGCCCTCGAGGTCGGTGACGATCCCGCCCATGTGGTAATGGGCCGCGGGCGCTACAGGCAGGAGATCCCGGGATGGATCCAGGCCCTGGCGGGCGCAGAGGTCGACGATGGTTGGAAAGCGCGATGCCATGGCAACCAGGTCGGTGGCATCCAGGAACACACGACGACCCTGACGACGACGCGCAGCGATTGTTCGGGCGACGATGTCCCGCGGGGCCAGCTCAGCCATCGCATGTTCTCCTTTCATGAACCGCCTGCCCCGGTCGTCAACCAGTACGGCCCCGGCGCCCCGCAACGCCTCGGTCAACAGGGCCATCGGCCGCCCCGATCCCTCGAGCGCCGTCGGGTGAAACTGCACGAACTCCAACCCGGCGAGGCGAGCCCCGACTGCGGCTGCCAAGGCCAGGCCGTCACCCGTCGCTTCGACGGGGTTTGTCGTATGGCTGTAGATCTGACCGATTCCACCGGTCGCCAGAATGACGGTTGCAGCGGTGACGACCAGCGGCCGACCTTCCCGATCGATGGATACAACGCCAACCACCCGCCCCCGATTGAGGAGGAGATCGACGACCAGGGAGTCCTCGAGAATCTCGACACGCGGTGAGCTTGAGATGCCTGAGGCCAGAGTGCGAACCAATTCGGCGCCGGTGGCATCCCCCGTCGCGTGGATGACCCTGTCCCGGCTGTGGGCGCCCTCGCGACCGAGTTCGATTGTCCCATCCGCCCGGCGGTCGAATCGTGCGCCCCACTCCACCAGTTCGGCAATCCTTGCCGGGCCTTCGTTTGTGACCACCCGGACGACCTCGGCATCACACAGGCCCGCGCCTGCTGTCATTGTGTCGGCCGCGTGGACATCGGGCGAATCCGTCGGCCCCAGAGCGACGGCGACCCCACCTTGGGCCAGGGGGCTGGCGCCGCCCGCGCCGAAGGCCGACTTGGTCAGCATCACAACTTGCCGGCCGGTGGCATGGAGAGCGGCGGACATCCCGGCGACGCCCGTCCCGACGACGACCACATCGGTCCTCAAGACTCTCACTTTCCCTGTCCCCGTCCTACAGCCAACATTCTCTCGACCGAGAGCCTCGCCCTTTCGCTTACGTCCTCAGCCACTTCAACCTGATGTTGCAGGTGCAAGAGGCTGTCTCGAATATTCTCGAGGGTGATTCGCTTCATATGGGGGCAGATCGTGCACGACCGAACAAACTCAACGTCGGGAAACTCCGTCGAGACGTTATCGGACATCGAACACTCCGTGATCATGACCACACGCTCCGGACGCCGGTCGGCCACGTACCGGATCATGCCCGACGTCGAGCCGACCATGTCCGCCTCCTTGAGGACCGAGAGATCGCACTCCGGATGAGCGATCACCGTCACGCCGGGAAACTGGAGGCGGTAGGCTTGGACGTCGGAGACAGTGAACTGCTCGTGGACCTCGCAGCGACCGTTCCACAGAATGATTTCGACGTCGGTGTTGTCGGCGACCCATCGGCCCAAGAATTGGTCCGGCAGGAAGATCACGCGGTCCGAACCCAGGGACTCGACGATTTCGACCGCATTGGCCGAGGTGCAGCAGATGTCGACCTCCGCCTTGACCGCCGCAGTGGTATTGACGTAGGTGACGACAGGCACCCCGGGGTTCTCCGCCTTGAGCCGCCGAACGTCGTTTGCGGTGATGGAATCGGCCAGCGAACAACCCGCTTGAAGATCAGGAATCAGCACCCTGCGACCGGGGTTGAGCACCTTGGCGGTCTCTGCCATGAAGTGCACGCCGCAGACGACGATCGTTTCTGCCTCAACCTCGACAGCCTTTTGTGCCAGGGCCAGGGAATCACCGCAGATGTCGGCGACGCCGTGGAAGATCTCCGGCGTTTGGTAGTTATGGGCCAGGATGACGGCATTTCTTTGACGCTTGAGGCGGTTGATCTCTGCCACAAACGGCGCGTGAACCGCCCACTCGAATGGGGGGACGACCCGCCGCATCCGCTCGTAGATTCCTGCGGTTTCCATCGTGATCTCTTCGGGCGTGATCTGAAGGTGCTGCATCGGCTCTCCATAATACTCGTTTTGAGTATAACCGGCCGAAAAAGAATGGCCGGCCACTCCGGTCACATTTATACTATATCTGAGTATAACCGATGTCAAGCCCGACCCCGGCGGAGCTCGGACCAAAAAGCGACTGCCCGGTCTGCCGGGTTGCTATCAGCTCAGGTGCTTGCAAAATTCAGCGACAATCAGGCGGAGACAACCGCCACCCGTTCAGTTTCTTCCTCGCCGGATTAGATTATCCGAGCGATTTTTGCGTGCCCACCCTACATTCTTCTTCTTTTTTGTGGCTATTTCTTGATTATTGCAAGAGGCTCAGCTAACAGCCGGAACGCGTGTTCGATGAGTTCTGATCGGATGAAGAAGTGCATCCCCCCTGCGAAGCGGTCATTACCGACGGCATAGCAAGCGCCAGCTGACAGCTGACAGCGACTTATCCCCAGTTTTGCTTCGTTTTTTCGGAGGTGCTCCAGGATAAGTCGCTAAAGCCCCGGAAGGCCGACCCCCGGTGTGGGACGCTCCAGCAGGACCTCTCGCCTGAAACGGAAGAGTTCGGCCGGGCGGCCCCCGGTTTTCAGGTCCATCCTCCCGGTGCCTTCGACCAGTCCTCCCTTGTCGACCAGGCGCCTGAAATTCTGCTTGTGCAGGCGGACCCCGGCCAAGGCTTCGACTGCCCGCTGCAGCTGCAAAAGGGTGAAGGTCTCGGGCATCAGTTCGAAAATGACGGGACGATAGCGGATTTTTGCCCGGATCCGGCCGAGGGCCGTCGCCAAGATTCTTCGGTGGTCGAAGGCCATGTCAAGGCCCAGGTCAGGACCGACAGGGGGCCTTCCTCCCGGTTGTTCCCCGGCATTCCCACCATGCCGACCCCTTTCAGAAACCAGCCCCATTTCGAAGAGAATCTCATAGCGTTCGAGCACCCTTTCGCCATCCCACGGACTCTCGCCAAACCCAAAGGCCAGTGATGCCCTCTCCCTACGAAGGCTCCTGTCTTTTTGCCCCCGCTCGACCCACCGGGCCAATGCGGGTTCGATCGCCTCGTCGATCAGTGGGGGGCGCCCGCGCCGGCCATCCTCCCACGGCAGAAAAGTGTAGATTGATCGCCACCGAGCCACAGAGGCGCCGGCGGGTTCGTCCTGATGGGTCAGACCGATGTAGGCAGCGGAAATAACCCTTGGACCGCCTTGCCTCTCGGCCGGATCCCGAAAACGGTCGCCGAAGGTGTAGAGCTGTTCGACATAGCCAAGATCCAGTCCGGACCACGCTTTGACCCATCGCCTGAGAGCCAGTTCGAGGGTTCGGTCACCCGTAGGGTCCAAGGGTCCGGTGGGAAGGGCGGTCGATCCCGGGCCATCGGCTCGATCCAAGGCCGCGGTCCCACCCTCGAGAGGGGTTCCTTCGGGCACCGACACCGTCAGAACCCTGGGTCGATCGCATTCCAGAGCAACAATCACTGCATTCAAGCCGACGACAATGCCTCGATCTACGGTCATCTACCCCGAGTGTAGCGTGGAAGGGTCGGCGGAATGTCTCAGGGAGCACGGCTCAAGTATCCAGTATCCAGTATCGCCTGCCGCTCCCCCAGATGACTCCACACCCATAAATCCTGTATCATGCGGCCGGAAAGGGAATTCCGATGCGCGCCGTCATTACCGGCACCGGCATGTACGTGCCACCAACAATCGTCACCAACGACGACCTCGCCAAAATCATGGACACAACCGACGAGTGGATTCGGCAGCGGACCGGTATCGAAGAACGCCGTTTCGTCGAGGCCGGTGTTGCAACCTCGGATTTGGCCGCCGCCGCCGGCAAGGCTGCGATCGCCGACGCCGGTCTCGAGCCTGCGGACATTGATCTCGTCGTCAACGCCACGATGACCCCCGACTACTACTTCCCCGGTCCGGCGCCCCTGGTCCAACACAAACTGGGCCTGGGTCACATCCCGTGCCTGGACCTCCGCCAACAGTGCATGGGCTTCGTCTACGCCCTCAACACCGCCGATGCCTTCGTCCGTTCGGGCCAGTCACGTCACGTCCTGGTCATCGGCGCCGAGGTCCACTCCTGCATGATGCCGTGGAAGAGCTGGGATGTGCTCCTCGGCCGATCCGATGATCCAGTTCCACAGGATGAGCTTGAAAACAACACCGCCACTCGGGGCCGGACAGTGTTGTTCGGTGACGGTGCCGGCGCCGTCGTTGTCTCCGCCGTTGACACCGAAGACCAGGGTGTCATCGACAGTCTGATCCACACCGACGGCAGCCAGGTGGAACGACTGTGGACCAAGGGCGGCGGCAGCGCCTTCAGGCCCTTCTTCAGCTCGGAAATGATCGAGACGGGCGACATCACACCGATGGTCGACGGTCGCAAGGTCTACGCCCTGGCCGTCACCCACATGCCGCAGGTGACGATCGAACTGCTGGAGCGTCACGGCCTCGAGCCCGACGACCTCGACCTGGTGATCATGCACCAGGCCAATCTGCGCATCAACGAGGGGGTCCAGAAACGTCTGGGCCTCCCCGACGACAAGGTATTCAACAACATTCAGCGATACGGCAACACGACCGCCGGAACCATCCCCATCGCCTATCACGAAGCCCGCGCGGCGGGCCGTGTCTCTTCTGGCGACCTGGTGTGTTTCATCGGTCTGGGAAGCGGCCTCAATTGGGGCGCCATCCTGTATCGCGCGTGATCGGCCGGGCGGCCCACTGATGGACCGCCGCGGCCTCGAGAGAAATGGAGGGCCCATGGCCCGGAAAATGCTAATCAACGCCACACGACCCGAAGAGGTCCGCGTGGCCATCGTTCACGACACAACAATGGAGGCCTACGAAGTCGCGGCCTCGGAATCGGGCCTGATCAAAGGCAATATCTACCGGGGGATCGTTGTCAGCGTGCGCCCCGCCCTAGAGGCGGCCTTCGTCGATATCGGGACCGGCAAGGACGCCCTCGTTCGAGCGGACGACATCGTGCCCGAGGCCATGCACCGAAAGCACTCGGGCAGCGGCCGGCCCCGCATCGAGAACATCCTGGACAAAGGCAAGCCCCTCACCGTGCAGGTGACTCGCGACCCGATCGCCCACAAGGGTGCCCAGGCGACGACCAATATCAGCCTAGCCGGGCGCTACCTGGTTGCCATGCCCTACGACGACGTGCGCGGCGTCTCACGTCGCACCGAGGATGACGAACTTCGCACGGCCGCCAGAGAAAAACTCGCGTCAATGGACCTCCCGGAGAATCTCGGCATCATCGTCCGCACCAATGCGTTGGACCAACCGAAGGCTTCCCTCAGCCGTGACCTCAACGCCCTCCACCGCCTCTGGAAGAAGGTCAAGAAGGAAGCCGGCACAGGCAAAGGCACCAAGCTTCTCTACTCCGACCAGGATCTGGTGGTGCAGGCTCTGCGTGACCATCTGGATAGTTCCATCACCGAGGTCTTGATCGACGACGACGATGTCTTCGCCAAGGCCGAGGGCTACATGGCCAGCTTCATGCCGCGGGCCAAGATCCGTCTGACCCGCTATACCGAGCGAATGCCTCTTTTCAGCAAATTCGACCTGGAAGAACAAATCGACAGGATCTACCGGCGCAGCGTCGATCTGCCATCGGGAGGCTCGATCGTCATCGACGGCACCGAAGCCCTGACCGCAATCGACGTCAACTCCGGCCGCGGAACCAAGGGCGGCTCCCAAGAAGAAAACGCGTTTCGCACCAATATCCAGGCAGCCTCGGCGGTCGCCCGACAGCTTCGCATGCGAGATATCGGCGGTCTGATCGTGGTCGACTTCATCGACATGCGCGCCTCCAAAAACAACCGTGAGGTGGAAAAGACCTTGCGCGACGCGATGAAGAACGACAAGGCCAGGCACACAGTCAGCAAGATCTCGCCCAACGGTCTCCTGGAAATCAACCGCCAACGCATCAAGAAAGCTCTCCAGCTGAGGAGCCACCGGCCGTGTCCTACGTGTTCGGGGTCGGGCACCATCGCCAGTTCAGAGTTGGTGGGCTTGAGCCTGCTCCGCCGGATCGAGGCGCGAGCGGCCACCGGGCGCCTTCTCAGCGTCAGCATCGAACTTCACCCGGAATTGGCCGACGCCCTGCAGAATGAACGACGCCAGGAGTTGGCTGCCCTCGAGAGGGAATTCGACATCCGCGTTGAGGTCATCGCCGCATCCGGACTCCACCGCTCGGAGGAGCACATCGAGTGGGTCAAACGGGAGGAGCGGCGCAGTTTTTCGGAAACGCCGACCGTACAAGCTGCCGTCAGCGCCGCAGACCTGGCGGACGGAGTCGGCCATCAGCCTTTGGAGGAAGACTCTCGGCCGGCGCCCGACGGTGCCGGAGCGGAGGATGCATCGGGGGATGACGGTTCGCCGAAGAGTTCCCGGCGCCGCAGGCGAGGCGGTCGGCGGCGCAAGAAAGCCGTTCTGAGGGACCAGCCCGAAGACCAATCCGAAGGTGGTTCAAGCGTCGCGCCTCGTGCCGAGGAACCGGCAGCGCCGGAGGCGCCCACCACCGAAGGCGGAGATGCAGGGGGCGAGGGCGTCGAGAAAAAGAAACCACGGCGTCGTCGTCGGTCCCGGCGTCCAAAGAAGGCCAAGACGGAGAACGGCGGAACCGAGCCCGGCTCGCAGGACACCCCCAAGAAAGAAAAGGGCCCCGCCGAAGACACTAAAAAAGAACCGTCGTTGATCGACCAGGTTCCCAACGGTAGCGACCCATTTGCGTATTAGGAGCGATCAGCTGTCAGCTATCAGCTCATGGTGGGCCAAGGCCCACCCTACAGGTTCACTGCCCCGAGTAGGGTGGGCCTTGGCCCACCATCCTGACCGATAGTCTGGTCTGTAATCTGAAAAAGCGACCTGAAAAAAACGCGGGTTGCCGGTTTTCAACGGCAACCCGCATACCCAACACCAAGAGGGGTTGTGTTGGGGTCTGTTTCTGCCTACTTCATCCGATAGATGAGAGCTGACAGCCTTCGAGGCCCAGCTGGGCCTCGAATCACCTCCCGCCGATCGTGACCGATCCGCTGAAAGACGAAATGCTGACAGTCGGACCTCCGGACCCGGTTGAAAATTCAAGCTCCGAGCCCGGCGTGTGTTTTGACGTCCGGATGGATTGATCGCCGGTCAGGCGGTTGTCGATTGATCCGGAAAAGGTCTCGATTTCGAAGTCGGCAATGGTCGAATGCGGCACGGCCAACGTCAAATTCCCGCTCATGCTCTCGATGTCGAGATCGCCACGATCAAGAGCCGCCTCGAGGGTGATGTCTCCCGAAACCGTTTCGAATTCTCCGCCCGCGAGCAGGCCGCTTTCGACGGCGATGTTCCCACTGACCGACGCTGCCTCCAACTCGCCCCGTACCTCACGAACAAGGATGTCACCACTTACGGAGGCTAATTCCACATCGTCGGCGGCAAATTCGACAGTGACATCACCGCTGACACTTGCTGCATCGATCCCTGAGGGTGTCCCGAAGACCTTGACGTCACCGCTGACCGATTCCAATTCGAGTTCTCCAAGAACCCGGGACACCGTAACGTCGGCACTGACAGCCTCGACTTCGACGTCGGACCCTGATGGAACCATCACCTTGAGATCGGCATGCCCAGATTTCTTGGAATTCTTCGGATATTTGACTTCGATCCTGGTGTGATCCCCGATGACCTCGAACTCAACTTTTTCGATAGAGTCGGCGAGAGTGCCGGTCAGCTCGACCTCGGCCCTGTCCCAGCCCTCAACATCAATCAAACCTGCGATGTTGCTCACCTCGACTGTACCGTTCGGCGCCGCCGCGCTGGTTTCGTGGACCGGTCTGTCGGCCCATGCAAGAACTGACGCCAGGCAAATGACACAAACAATAATCAACACATTCTTTTTCATGATTCCTCCTTAGATCAAGTCCGCGAGGGCATTCGAGCCGCCCAGCGGAGCATTTCAATTTGACGGTGATAGGCCTGCAGCAAATGCCGATCGAGGCGTCCCTCGTCCGGGTTGGCCGCCAACGCCATCTCGATGTTGTCGATGGCCCGATCGATCAGGGCCAAATTACTTTCGATCACTTTCAGGGTCTCGGGCGAGACCTCTCCACTCCGCGCCCGTACAACTTCCAGCAGTTCGGCCCGAGCCTGTCGGTATTCCAGCCGCACATCGTCAAGCGGTGCCGTCCGGTTGTCGGCCTGCACAATCCCTGGGTCTGCCGACGGCTGAAGCTGCGGCCCGGTCATCGGGGCCCGCAACAGGCTGAGTCCAAAACCGACCACGACCAACGCCGCCACGGCCAGGATCACTCGGCGAACCGGCCATCGCAAAGACGGCCGGCCCGTCAGGCGGCCTTCGATGTCAGGCCAAAGATCGCGGCTGGGCTCCATTTCACTGGGCAAGGCGGCTGCCGCCGTCACCAGTGAGCGGAGGTCATCCATGTGCCGATGACACTCAGGGCAAGAGTCCAGGTGCACCTCGAGTCGCTCCGTCAGATCCGGTGCCAGATCGTCGTCCACGGCGTCGTCCATCCAACGGCGATAGTGTTTGCAATCGTTCATTCGAGTGCCTCCCGCAACAGCCCCCGGGCCCTATGAAGATGGGCCTTTGAGGTCCCGACAGCCATGCCGGTCATTTCCGAGATCTCCCGATGAAGGTAACCTTCAACGTCGTGGAGCACGAAGACCGCCCGTGCGCCCTGGGGCAGTCGAGCGATCGCTCGTTCGAGATCCACGCCGGCAGATGGCTGACTCTCCGCCCTTGCGGCCGAAAAGGGCGCCACTGTCGAAAGATCCTCTGCCCTGAGATCCTCCCGGCTGTCCGACCACCGGCGATGGCCCAAAACCGTATTGACCGCCACCCGGTGAAGCCAGGTTCCGAAGGCCGACTTTCCCCGAAAGGACGGCAGGCCGGTCCAAGCCTTGACGAAGGTCTCCTGGCACAGGTCCTCGGCCAGCGCCGGGTCGCCGCAGAGTCTGCGACACAGTGCATACACGCGCTTCACATGGGTCCGGTACAACGCTTCGAATGCCTGCCGGTCGCCTCGGCCGGCCCGTTTGACCAGCAGGCGATCATCAACTGCCGCCGGCCCTTGCCTTTGGGCCTCGAACATTTCCTCCGAACAAACCGTCACAACGTCCATCAATCTCTTCGATACGTCAGAGAGCCAAAAGGTTTATTCTCTCATCCAAACAAATTCGAAAGGCGAAGTTGTTTGGATGAGAGGCTGTCAGCTATCGGCTCTCAGCTCTCAGCTTTTGCGCTCGCAAAACGATGAAAATGACTACTGAAACTGAACGGCGAAACCAGCAAACAAGACCTGCAAAAGGCACTGCTGAACACGTTCTCGGGCTGATAGCTGCCCGGCGGGGCCGATCGGTCGCCCATTGGTTCCGGCTCCGCCGGGTTAGGTATGATACTCCGATGATGATGAATGACGGACAGAGCGGCTCGCAGGCGACCACCCGTGGCATCACGGTCATCGTCAAACCGGCGTTCGTTCCGGAAAGATCGGGACCGGAGCATTGGTTCTTTACATATCAAATTCGCATCGCCAATGGCGGAAATGAACCGGTGCAGCTCCAGAGTCGCCACTGGATCATCACCGACGCCAACGGGCAGGTCGAGGAAATTCGCGGGCCCGGCGTGGTCGGTGAGCAGCCGGTACTTGATCCCGGTCAGCACTTCGATTACAGGTCCTTCTGTCCATTGCCCACGCCCTTCGGCAGGATGGAAGGCAGCTATCAAATGGTCAACGCTTCCGGCGAGACCTTTGAGGTCCGGATCGCACCCTTCGAGCTGGCCCCTCCGATGTCGGTGCATTAGAAGCTGTCAGCTGTCAGCTTTGCTGCTTTCAAAATTCAGCGAAAACCGCATCCGATCCGTGGCTAAGCGTCCCTCCCGTGCCGAATCGGTGACCAACCTCGGACCGAGGTTTCTCTCATCTGACGCGTTCGGGCTGAGAGCTGAGAGCTGAGAGCTGAGAGCCCTGGCCTTCCTTCACCGGCTCCACTTGGACGACGACGTCGCCGACACTGGGGCCGTTGGCCAGGAGGTGCTTCTTGACTTCGCGAGCGATGCCGAACCCTTGAGCAACGGTCAGATTGCCGTCAACCTCCACGTGGAGGTCCACGGCCACCTTGGGACCGACGTAGCGGGTTCTCAGCGCGTGGGCCGCGACAACGCCGTCGACTTCGAGGGCCATGGTCCCGATGCGATCGCGAACTTCGGTCGGCGCCCCGGCGTCAACCAACTGCTGCAGCGCGGGGTGAAAGATGCCCCATGCGGCCCAGAGGATGAAAACGCATACAACGAATGCGCCCAGGCGGTCGACCCAGGCGTAGGCTGGGAAGATCATTGCTGCCCCGACGGCCAGGACCGCGGGAATCGAGGAGAAGGCGTCCGACCGGTGGTGCCACGCGTTGGCCATCAACGCCGGGGAATCCGCCTGCGAAGCCCGCACCCGGGTCCAGCGAAAGAGCCACTCCTTGGAGAACACTGATATAGCGGCGGCGCCCAGGGCCAGTCCTGTCGGCAGAACGGTCCGTGGTTCCCGCAGATGGTTGACGGCATCCCACCCCAGACCAATGCCAACCGCCGCCAGCGAGAATCCGATGAAGACCGTGATCAGGGTCTCGATCCGCCTGTGGCCGTGAGGATGCCTCTCGTCCGGTGGTTGAGCCCATATTCGAGTTCCGATCAGCAGCACCAGGTCCGTGACCAGATCTGTAAACGAGTGGATGCCGTCAGCGACGACGGCGGCTGACGAGCCGATGATCCCTGCCGTCACCTTTCCTACAGCCAGGATGATATTGGCCATCAGGCCTACGATGGTGGCCCGCTGAACAGTGCGAATGGATTCCCGTTCGTTCACGCCAAACGGAGCAGTTCTGCGACTGTCTTTTCGATGCCCTCGGCGGCCTCGGACATCGACTGAGCCAGCATGTAGGCGGGCGAGGTGATGATCTTCCGTTCTTCGTCGACGACGAATTCCCTGACCGGGCAGTTGACGTGGGTTGCCCCCATTTCCTCGATGGCGCTTGCGGTATCGAGATCGTTGCCGATCGTGACCTTCGGCCCCTCGTCACCAAGCACCTTGGCCAGCAGAGCCGGGGCGATGCAGACGGCCGCCACGGGTTTTCCCTGGGCGTGGACTTCCCGCACCAATTCGGCTACCCCAGGATCGACCTCGCAATCGGCCCCCTGAACCGCGAAAGTGCACAGGTTCTTTGCGGCGCCGAAACCCCCGGGGAGGATCAGCGCGTCCAGTTCGTCCGCCCCGACTTCCGCCACATTCCGAAGCGACCCACGAGCAATCCGCGCCGACTCCACCAGCACGTTTCGGCTTTCGCCCTCGGCCACCTCACCGGTCAGGTGGTTGACGACATGCATCTGCTCTCGGTTGGGCGCACACAAGACCATCTCGGCTCCGGCACGATCCAGGGCCAACATCGTGATGACCGACTCGTGAATCTCCGCGCCGTCAAAGACACCACACCCAGACAAAATGACACCGACCTTCTTTGCCATCTCGGCCTCCCTTTCACTGCAGTCTCTATTGTAGAGCTGTCGGCTATCAGCTGTCAGCTATCAGCTGCCCATTCTGTCTTGTCTTCGTGTTCTTCGTGGTTCAATTTCTTCCCTCTTTGCGTTCCCTTTGCGTTCTTTGCGTCTTGGCGGTTCAATTGTGTTTTCTTCGTTTGATCCCCGCCGGGTTAGGCTGTGGGCATGCCGAGCGAACACTGGTGGAATGCGGACTTCGATCTGGCCCTGCAGCAGGGTCGAGATCCGTCGGGCGACGAGGGTCTTCAAATTCAGGTGCGCGAACTGGCCCTCCATGCGCTGACCGCGGCAGAGCCTGAAGATTCTGTTCTCCTGTACGAACCACCTCCGGATGACTTTCTCCGATACCTCGGACACCGGGGGGTCTCCCTGCCCCTGATTTCGATCTTTCCTGAGGTACGAGGGAAGTTCCAGTTCCGACCCTACGGATGGAGTCCACAGGCAATCGCCCTCAAAGGCCGCTACGACCAGCCGGCCGCTTCGCCGGGGCTGGAGACCGTGCGCCGCGTCAACGGGAGGTCCTTCGGCCACGGAATCGAAACGCATCGTCTGGGCTGTGACGTACCTCGGGGGGCCTTCGCCTCCCTCGCTGACCTCCAGGCCCTGCTGAACTCGGAAAAGGACCGACCGGAAGGATGGGTCGCCAAGACCGAACACGGCAACGCAGGTCTGGGAAACCGGAGGCTCCGCAAACGACAGCTGGACGAGGCTGACATCCGATGGCTGAGCGCCCGGATGGAGAGTGGGCCGATGGTCCTTGAGTGGTGGCTCAGGCGAACGAAGGACCTCTGCTCAGTCTTCAACGTGGCGGCGGACGGCCGTGTCGAGGATTTTGCCATCCACGAGACGATCAACACCGCAGACGGCGGCTTCATCGGGGCCATGTACGACGGGGAGGCCGTGGCCTCGGCAGAGTGGCACGAAGTCCTGGCCGACACCGCGGAGACAGTCACCGCGGCCCTGCTCCAAGAAGGCTATTTCGGGCCTGTGTGCATCGATGCCCTGGTCTGGAACGACGCCGGCACCCCAAGGCTTCGACCGCTGGTCGACCTCAACGCCCGACGCCACGCCTCGGAAGGGTGGCGACGCCTGGCCGAGGAGTGGGGCGGTTGCCTCTACGGTCGTTTCTTCTCGGCTCGCAAACTCCGCCTCCCGACGACCTACGAAGACTTCGAGGGCGCACTCGGCGAGGATGCCTGGGACCCGGCAGCTCGCACGGGGGCTATCGCTACTTCCCCGCTCTGGCTGGAAGGCCCCGGCAACCGCCGTCGCCCACGAAAGCTCGGCGTGGTCTTTCGGGGGCAGTCGAGACAGGCCGTCTTCGCGATGGAAACACGCTTCCGCGAGGTTTTTGAAAAATGAAGCTTCTTGTGATCGTTGGTCCGACCGCTTCGGGAAAGACCCGCCTGGGCGTCGAGGTCGCGAGCCGGTTGTGCAGCGAGATCATCTCGGCCGATTCACGCCAGGTCTATCGCGGCCTGGACATCGGTACCGGCAAGGACCTCGGCGAATACTCGGCCGTCGAGCCGCCGGTCCCCCATCACCTGATCGACATCGTCGACCCTGGAGAGGTCTACACCCTCTTCCGCTACCAACAGGACTGTCATCAGGTTCTGCGCGGTCTCTCTCGGCGGCCCCCATTCAACGACGGCACGACCCCGGCTCTGATGGTCGGCGGCTCCGGTCTCTATATTGAATCCATCCTCCGCGATTTCCGTCTAGCGGATGTCGATGAGGACAGTCAACTCCGCTACGACCTCCGAAACCTCGATCGAAAGGCACTGGAAGAACGCCTGCTCGAGGCATCGCCAGAAATCCATGCGAGGAGCGATTGCTCCAGCCGTCGGCGGTTGATCAGGGGACTTGAGATCGCGGCGGCCGAAAACAAGGGCCCAGTTCGGTACACCGATTCCCTGAATCTGGAACTCGACGTCCGCATTCTGTCAATCACAATCGACAGGCAGCAGATGCGCGAAGACATCGCGAAACGACTCAACCGCAGGCTTCAAGACGGCATGGTCGGGGAGGTTCGAGACCTTCTGGACCAAGGTGTCACCAGGGAAAGACTGAAGAGCCTCGGGCTGGAGTACCGCGAGATCGGCGCCTACCTCGCCGGCCGAAAGACCTACCGGGCGATGGTCTCCGATCTCGAGACCGCTATCAGACAGTTTGCCAAGCGCCAGGACACCTGGTTCCGCGGCATGCCGCGACGCGGGCTGCCTGTGGAGACGATCGAGAGTGGGAATGTCGAGGCGGCCTTGCAGGCCGTCGAGGAGTGGTGCCCACCGATAGGGTAGATCCCATTGTGGCCGCGGGCGTAGCTGGTCACGGATACCTGACTCGGACCCGGTCGCGGTTCGCGGTTTGCGGTCCCTGTCGCGGACGCGGCTCACGGATGCTGTCGCAGTTCAAGGCCCCTGAGTTCCATCCCCGGCCTTCGGGAGCGCATTGAGAACGTGGAGAAATCAAAAGGCCTCCGTTCGCCCCCGCTCGGCGCATTTCCCTCAAGGGGCTGCTTTTCAGAAATCGGGGAGTTCTCGCCCCTTGAGGGAAATGACCTCGGCGGCCTACGGCTCCGGCCAAGACTCGGTCGCTGAGGGTGTCGCCGTGGGTTGCCCGGTCAGGCATTCTTCGCAACTACACCGGTTTCGGGAGGTCTGCCCGGTGAAGAAGGCCTGACCCCGCACGCCCCGTTGGAGAAGGGCGCCCCCAACCCCCATACCCTGGCATCCACCCCCTTCAGGACCTATCTTATGAACAGGCCCACCAGACCGGACAAGGAGGCAACGATGGCAACGAAGCACACGGTGTCCACACATCCTGCAGAGGCACGAATGCTGCTCGACGACTTGACGCGCCGGCTGGAGGCAGAAGCCGACACTGCAACCCGTGGTCGTCCGGCTCTGGGGCCCTATGTCACCATCTCCCGGCTTTCGGGCTCTGGAGGCAGTTCGATCGCTCGTGCCCTGGCGAAGGAAATGGGATGGGAGGTCCTGGACCGCGAGTTGGTCGAGGGGCTGGCCCGCGAGTTGGAACTCGACCCGCGTCGACTGGAACTGATGGATGAGACCCGAACCAACTGGTTACGGGACACGATCTTCAACCTGCTGGACTCCCGGTTGGTACTCCAGGATTCCTACGTCACCCTCTTGGGGCGGGTGATGGCCCTGGCAGCCCACAAGGGGCGGGTTATATTCGTCGGACGAGCCGGGAATCTGGTCCTGCCGAGGGACGATGGTCTGCGTGTCCGCATCGTCGCTCCTCGGCCCTGGCGGGTTCGGCACACCGCCGATCGGGAAGGGCTGGGGGAGGCCGCCGCCTCCGAGCGGGTCGCCAGTCTGGACGCCGCCCGAGCCGATTTCGTCCGTCGTCATTTTCGGGTCGACGCCGATGATCCCTCAGCCTTCGACTTGGTGCTCGACGCGGCCGCCCTTGGCTCAGAAGGCGTGGTGACCCTGATCAAAACCGCGATGGAGATCAAGGGGTTGATCGGATCCGGCGAAGCCGGGATCGATACTGGAAACTAGTGTAGTGCGCCCGAGATTCCTACCATCTCCTGACGGCCCTCCACACCGCTGGCTTCGTTGCTCCTCCTTGAAGTAGCCCAGCTACGACTGCGTTGTCGCGCCTCGTCAGCGGCGCGGATGACTCGCCAGCCAATGG
>DAOWGJ010000194.1 GCA_030637505.1 Holophagae bacterium | reverse complement strand
TGTAGGCGCATGCTTTAGCTTGTGCGACCACGACCATCCACATTTCGAAAACGCCTCGCCTCAGATGTTCCCAAGGTTCAATAATGGTCTTTTGAGACAGCCTGTGAAGGACCCGCCTACAGATTCGAGGTCATTATGGTTCAGAGAGTTCAGTGTAGGCGCGTCCTTCAGGGCGCGCGGATGTGCAGCCCCCAACCGCCACTCAATACCGTCAACCTGATTCAAGGGGATAGGTATGGGTCGGGCTAACAAAAGGCCGGCTGCATGTGCAGCCGGCCGGTGGTTATTGGTGAAAAATGTTTCAGGGGTTTCCGCTGCCGTCGCAGGTTCCCGATCCCGAACCGCCCTGGTTTCCGCCGGATCCGTTGCCGCCCTGGTTGCCGCCGCCCTGACCGTTGCCCCGGCCGCCGCGTCCGCCTCTCGTTCCACCGCATTCGGCAAGAACATCGCCATTGGCGTCGTAGACGATTCCGCGTTCCCACTCGGAGGCGAGGATTGCGTCATAGGTTTCCTGGTCGATGTACTGAGGCTGGTAGACGCCGTCTTGTGCTTCCAGCGCACCCATGAAGGCACGCAGGTGGTTTCTGGAACCCTTGGCGAGGTTCTGCCAGGCGAAGAGAATGTGATCGTTGGTGCCGATGTTGATCAGTTCATAGAGGTCGAAAATGTCGAGGTCCTCGATCGTCGCGCCGACGATCAGACCGTCGATCAGTGACTGAGAGCCCAGGTCGACCAGGGTGGTGTAGAGGTCGGCGAAGTGAGGGTCGGTGAAGACGCCGACGGTGTCATCGACGATCGGGTCGGTGATGTCGTAGAGGTCCATCACGGACAGGACACGGTCCATGTGCTTTTGTTCCGCACGGGCGATGTTGAAGAAGATCGGCAGCGACCAGCGCTCTCCGAGCGTCAGGTAGACGTCGCGGGCCAGTTTCTCTTCCTCGCGCATCAGGTTGAGCCCGTCGATGTCGGTCTGACTGAGGGGGGAGAGTTGCAGTTGATCGGTGTAGTCCGCAACGACGCCGGAACAATCCTGCATTCCGCCGGTACGCCCGCCGCTTCGGCGCTGGGCTTCGGCGGGCAGTGAAACGAAAAGTGCGATCAGCAGTACGGCGCTGGTTGCGATGATGGTGTTGCGATGGGTCTTGGTCATTGGGGGCCTCCTTGTGTTCGCGGTTTCAGCCGCGTCGCCAGAGGAGATAGCAAGGGGTGTGCCAACTTCTTGGGATCGGGCGAAAGAGCTGCCTGGTCAAGCATTTCAGGGATATTTCAATTTCGCAGCATGATAGGGGAATGCAGCGCTGAACTGCAGATTCTGCAGGGGCGGTGCAGGACGTGCAGATCAATCAGAGCTCTCAGCTGAGAGCTATCAGCTACCGGATGTTGTATTCCTTCAGCCGGTTGTAAAGGGTCCGGACCGAGATGCCCAGGAGTTGTGCGGCCTCCTCGCGATGACCTTTGGCCCGTTCGAGGGCCTCGAGGATTGCCTGCCTTTCGCGGTCGGTCAGGGACAGAGGTGAGGCATTCTCGGGGGCGGTTTCATTCGTCGGGGCGAACGATGGCAGGTGTTCGGGGTCGAGAATCTCGGTCTGGGTCAGGATCAGGCCGCGCTCGAGTACGTTCCTCAGCTCTCGTACGTTGCCCGGCCATGAGTGAGCACAAAGCACTTCGATGGCCTCGGGGCTCAAGCGTCGTTCCGGGAGACCCAACCGGAGGGCGACGGTTTTGATCAGGGCCTTGGCCAGCAGTTCGATATCCGAGGGACGCTCGCTCAGAGGGGCGATCTCCAGGCGGATGACGTCGAGCCGATAGAGCAAGTCCCTTCGAAAACGGCCGGTCTCGACCTCGTCCTCCAGTGTGCGGTTGGTCGCGGCCAGGAGACGAAAGTCGACGGTAACCGGCCGACGTCCTCCGATCCTCTCAACCGTGTGGTCCTCAAGAACCCGCAGCAGCTTGGCCTGCATGCTCTCGGGCAGCTCGCCGATCTCGTCGAGAAAGAGAGTGCCGCCGTCGGCCTGCTCGAAGCGCCCGGCACGCTGGGCATGGGCGCCCGTGAATGACCCCTTTTCGTGACCGAAGAACTCGCTCTCGGCCAGGGTTTCGGGAATCGAGGCGCAGTTGACGGCGACGAACGGGCCGGTGCTGCGATTCGAACGGTTGTGGATGCGGTGGGCCAACACCTCCTTGCCGGTTCCGGAGGCTCCGGTGATCAACACCGTTGCATCGGTCGCTGCAGCGCGGTCGGCAATGGTCAACATTTCGAGAGTCGAGGGGTCGCGGGTCAGGAACTCGCCGGCGTCATCTGAAATTTCGCGCTCTCCCAATGTCCTCGAAACCAGATTTCGAAGGGCGGCCGGGCTTTCCAAGGGCTTGGTCAGATAGTCCGTCGCGCCCAGTCGGACGGCTTCCATCGCGTTGGGAATCGTCCCGAATGCCGTCATCAGGATGACGGCCGGGGCATCGGCCGCAGCCAGAACCCTCCGGGCCAGATCCAATCCACCCATTCCAGGCATCTGCTGATCAGTCAGGACCAGGTCTACCGTCTCGCTGCTGAGAAGGGTCAGTGCCGCCTCTGCGTCGCCCGCCTCCAGCAGCCGGTAGTCCCCTCCGGAGAGGATGTCGATCACCAGGGATCGGAATGCGTCATCGTCGTCGACGACGAGGATTGTCGGCGTCATTGTTTGCTGTCTCCTCGGGGGAGGGTCAAGACGGCAGTCGTCCCTCCGCCGGTCTGGCGGCCAAGGGTCAGGCTTCCGCGGTTGGCTTCGGCAAGCGTTCGCGCAATCGTCAGCCCGAGTCCGGCGCCGTCGGGTCGGTGGGTGACGTAGGGCTGGAAGAGCTCCTCCGGGTCGCCGCCGGGCCCCGGCCCGCGGTCCGAGATCCGGATCTCCACGATGTCACCATTGGTGTGTACGGTAATTTCAATGAACGAATCTTCAGAAGAATGCGCCAGGGCGTTTGAGAGGAGGTTTTCGACGATGTGGTCGAGGTGGTCGGGATCAACCCTGGTCTCGACGGAATCGGGAATATCGACTCGGACCCGGGGTGAGTCCTTCGCCAGTGCCGAGAGACTCTGTGCGAGATCTACTGAAGAGGCTTCGGGCGCTGGAGGGCGTGCGTAGTCCAGCAGAGCGCCGAGCATCCGGTCCATGCGGTCGGCCTGGTCGACGATGGCCTGGGCCCGGTCGCGGGGCTCGCTCCCATGGAGACGCTCCCAGAGCAACTGAGCCGAGCCCTTGATCGTCGCCAGAGGATTCCGCAACTGGTGCGCCAGACCGGCCCCTGCCCGGCCGAGGGCCTCCAATCGCCGTCGGTTGGCTTCGACCTCCGCCTCGTGGCGTTGGCGGATCAAGAGGCGGCCCCCAAGAACAGCCAAGGCGACCAGGCCGAGCCCGACGATGATGGAGGATGGGAGCAAAAGCCGAATCGGAAGTGGTGGGGCGCCGGCTCCGGAAATCAAGAACACCTCAAGAGTGCGCAGTCCTCTGCGGCCGCGGGCCTGGCCGGGTGCTCTCTGGAACTCGGTGTTCCACGGCCGGCCTCTGGGACCACCCATCGGTGCGACGAAGAGATTGATCGATCGAGGCGGCAGGATTGTGTCAGTCTCTCCCACCCTGGCCTGAGGCCGGCCCTCGCCATCCTTGAGGCACAGACCGATGATCGGAGGCCGGACATCCTGCCACAGATTCTCCAGTAGTTCCTGTTCGGCGCCCTGGTCAGTATCTCTCAGGTGGCTCTCGATCCTGTGGGCCAGACCGAGAACGCGTCCGTCCAGAGCGAAGGCCTCTCGTTGCTTGAAGGCGTAGCCCGCCAGGCTTGCCAGTCCGATCAGCAATGCGGCGACGACCGCCGCAGCCGACGGGAGCAGGACGTCCCACCGGAAATTTCTGAGATCGGGTTGCTGTGCCACGGTGATACTGTACTGCAACCCGGAAAAATTTCCTCGTCCATGGGGCGACTTCGAATTCCTGTGATTCTGGTCGAGGTGACCGTTCTCACTGCCGGAGATTTCGTTCTGGAGTGATCAGATTCATCCGATATTGAGAGGAGTCGTTTGGATGGCGTGCTATATTTTTGGTGGAGGGATCTGAGATGAACAAGAAAGATTCGACGTTGTTTGTTCTATTCTTGGGTGTTGTTTCTCTGGTTGGAGCCCAGGTCTGCGAAGTGTGTGTTCCTACCGGTGGCAACTCCTCAGAAGTAACTGCGATTCAGGATTCGCTGACCAACCTGGGTTTTTCGTTTCAGTCGGCGGACGACCCGACCGCGACCGCTTGCGACGTCTATATAACCTATCCCAGTTCCAACTACATAGACTCAGGGACGGCCCTGCCCTGGGTTCAGGCGGGCAACGGGCTCGTCCAGATCAGCGACCATGGGCCGGACCTTCAGATAAATTCTTGGACCAATGTGGGAGCAGGCAACCCGCCTCAGACAGTCACCGTGGTCGATGCCGGACACCCGATCGCTGCCGGAGTGTCCGGGTCCTGGCAGACATTCGGCTTTTGGCACTACGGTATAACGGATGACTACATCGGTTGGGTGACAGACCCGGATCCAAATATTGCGCAGATCAGCGGCAACGATCGCGGCCTGTCGGCTCGTGCCGAAGGGGCGGGGAGAGTCGTCTACATCGGCTGGAACGTGTACGGTACGGATGCCACCGCGGACGATCTGACGATCCTGCGACAGGCCATCGAGTGGTCGGGCAACTGCAGTGTGCCGGTTGAGCTGATGTCATTCATCGTCGAGTGATCCCAGGAGCATGTACTCATAGAATCTGCGGCCTCTTTCGGGTGCCGTGAAGACCGTTCTTTGTTCCATTCTCGGCCCGTACGCTCAGTACTGAGCCTCGAATGGGCCTCGAACGGCACCTTACGGCCCTCCGAAAACCATCCGCCCTCTATCCGGTACAAGCTCCAAGCCTGAGTCCCGGCAGACCCGGTATTTTCTCTGCCGTTTCTCAATAGGAGACTGCAGGGCAAAGGCCTCCACGACGCCATCATTCCCGACCACGCTACCGGCCTATGCCCTCCAGGCTCCTGGCATGATAGTCTTCGCCGCATGCATCGACTTCGAACTGATGTATTGCTGGTGGTTGCTGCTGTCTGGGCTGCAGGGTGCGGCGTCGAAGAGACGGTGGTGGCCCGGGTGGACGGT
>DAOWGJ010000244.1 GCA_030637505.1 Holophagae bacterium | reverse complement strand
GTGGGGTACCAGCCATCGCTATAGTACTGCCGCACCAGGGCGGCGAGTCCGGCGGCCCCCGGCGAAGCCATACTTGTGCCGCTCATGCCCTGGTCGTCGCAGTTGTTGGTGGAGACGCTGCCGTCATTGTTTGCCGACATGACGCTCGAGCCGACGATGGTGATGGACGGCTTGATGCGGCCGTCGTCTGTTGGTCCGCGGCTGGAAAAGGACGAGATGCTGTCGGCGCTTTCAGCGTGCCCGGTCGCGCCCACCGAGATGACGCTCTTGGCCGTGGACGGGCTGTCGACGGTGTTGCTCGTACCACCGTTGTTGCCGGCCGCAAACATCAGCAGGTAGTCCTTGTGGTTCCACATCACGGTGTCGGCATCTTCGCTGCCAGAGGTGTACTCGCCGAAGGACGGGTCTTCCTCCTCATCACCCCAGGAGTTGGTGTGGATCCGGGCGCCCTGGAAGTAGGGCTGCTCGAAGACCGGGTTGAGGTCGATCACCGGGCAGCCGATGCCCGGGCAATCGGCGCAGGGGTTGTACTCATAACCGCAGTCCTGGATGACCAGTTTGGCCTGTGGGGCCATGCCGTCGCGGCCGTTGTGCTGGCCTGGCTGAGCGAAATCATCGCCGGCCACGGTACCGGCCACGTGGGTGCCGTGATCATGGCTGTCCCACTCGGAGTTGGAGATTCCACCCGAGCAGTCGTCGTTCCACAAAAAGTCGACTGCAATGACCTTGCGGTGGTTGTTGTTGACCAGGGTGCCGCCGTTGCACTCGTTCTGAGCAGGACTCTCGGTGGTGTCGCGGAAGTAACAGGAGTCGATGTCGATTCCGGTATCGAGCACGCCCACGATCTGGCCCGCACCCAGGATTCCCTGGTCGAAGACCGGGGTTGCCGCTCCGCCGGCCGTGCCGGACTGGCCCACCCAGATAGTGGTGTCGTTGAAGAATGCCTTGCGCGCCTCTCGTTCGATCCAGAATACCTCCGGCATGGCGGCGAGAGGATTCCTCAGTCTGACGATTTCGGATCCTGAGAGGAGGATTCGGGCACGTGTGAAGCGGGTCGCGTTGGTGGCGCCCTCGACCCGGGCTCCCGCTAACTTCTCGATGGCTGCAATCGCGGCGAAATGGTCTGCGTCGGGAAAGATGTGGATCATCACCGGTCGCAGGGTTGGGTCATCCGCGCGTGTACGGGCAATCTCCGGCGAGATCTTGTACTCGGACAGATAGGGTGCGGTCCAACTTGCGCCTACGTCCTCAAGAGACGCGCTGGTGGCGCCGTCGGAGAGGCGAACCAGGAAGGCGTCGTGTGGGAGATAGGTGAAGATACGCCCGACCCGGGCCTCAAGGGCTTGGCGCTGGCCGGCACTGATCGGAGCCGGGAACTTGACCAGGTGGATTCCCGTGGCCGGCGCGGTGGCCCTGGTGGTGGCGGCCAAGTCGGCATCGATGACCGCCGAGCGAAGAGAGACTGTGTCCCTGCCTGGAGAATCCGCCTCGACAAGAGTTGTAAAAACGGCGGTGACGGCCAGGAGAACGGCTGTACTTCGCAAGATCTGGTTCATCCTTCAGTCCTTTCTGCGGGTGGGCCGTGACGATTCTGGGGAGAGATCTGAACGAGCGCGTTTGTGGAGTGGCGCGCACGGCCCCAGAACGCAGCACTCCGCAACCATAGCAGCTCCCCCGGGTTAAGAATTGAACCGGTTGGTGACCGTTTTCACCCTTCACGACTTCACCGTTACCGTGATCTACGGGGCGGGAGGAACAGAGGAACGCATCAGCGGCTGGGACGACTGGAACGGCATCTGCGACATCCGCAAGAATCGCTCCTTTAGGTGTGATAAAGTGCCCGCCGTGCGTCATTTACTTCCCCGTGCTGCGGTCGTATTTCTCTGTTACATCGTGAGTTCCGTCGTGTTCGGGGCCGATGAACCCCGGTCCATTGAGGCATTGGATGGGCTGCGTGGCGGCGCCAAGGTCGATTCGTTGGTTGACCTCGTCGTCGAGCGGCAGCGGGCACTGACCAGTCTTGAGGCCGCCTTTGTCCAAGACAAGAAATCGGAGTTGCTTCTGGAGCCGGTGACGTTGAAGGGCCGGTTCCGGTTCAAGGCCCCGGACCGAGTCCGCTGGGACTACGAAACGCCGGATGAGATGATCGTGGTCTTTGAGGGGGAGAGGCTGACGACCTTCAGGCCTGGCGACGGCGTTGCCGAGAGGATCACGGTGCCCAAGAAGCACCGTCGATTCGTCAAGGTCCTTGCCGGAACCCAACCGCTGGATGAACTCAAGGCTCAATTCAGCATTATGCTTTCGGACCAGGGTGCGCCCAAGCCCCTGGTGTTGACCCTGAAGCCCATTCACCGAACGCTCAAGCGAAAACTGACCCAGGTTCGGTTGGAAATCGACCGTACCCTGCTGCTGCCGATCGTCGTCGAGTACCTCGAGGCCGACGGGGATTGGACCCGCTACGAGTTCATTGATCTCAAGGCCAATGCCGGGGTCCCGGATGAGATCTTCGAGCTGGTTCTGGGCGCCGACGTTCGGATCAATGACATCAATTTGCCCGACTGACCGTGACGGCCCTTCTCCCCTTCTCCATAACCCGTGAAGACCGGGTCACCAGTGCGCGGGCCGCTTCGCTGACGACGCCCCATGGCGTGGTCGAGACCCCGGCCTTCATGCCGGTCGGGACCTGCGGGACGGTCAAGGGTGTCGCCGGCTGGGAGTTGGATCGATTGGGGCCTCAGATGGTCCTGGCAAACACCTATCACCTGGTGCTGCGTCCGGGAGTGGAGCGAATGATCCGGCTTGGCGGTATCCACCGGTTGATGGGTTGGGGGGGTCCGATTCTGACCGATTCGGGCGGCTATCAGGTCTTCTCCCTGGCGGCTCGGCGGGTGCTGGATGAAGACGGCGTGGTGTTCCAATCACATGTTGACGGCAGCGCTCACTCCTTTTCGCCGGAGTCGGTCGTCGACGCTCAGGTCGATTTTGGTGTCGATGTAGCCATGGTCCTCGACGATTGCCTGCCCTTTCCGGCGGAACCGAGGTCTGTCGGGCCTTCCGTCGACCGGACAATCCGATGGGCCCAGCGGGCCTTGATTCGGGCGGAGGAACGACGGGAGGCCGGCGGATGGGCCGGTGGGCTCTTCGCCATTCAGCAGGGTTCAGTGAATCCCGACATTCGACGCCGGTGCAGCGACCACCTGGCGTCGATGGCCTTTGACGGCTATGCCATCGGGGGGCTGGCGGTCGGTGAGCCGACCGAGGTTCTTCACGAGGCGGTCGACTTCAGCGTGCCGATGCTCCCCGCACAACGCCCACGGTATCTGATGGGGGTTGGATATCCGGAAGACCTTTTGCACGCCGTGGCGTGCGGAGTGGACCTCTTCGATTGTGTCTTGCCGACCCGGTCGGCCCGGACCGGGAAGGTCTTTACCTCAAGGGGCGAGGTGGTTATCAAGAACGCCCGGTGGGCTGACGACGACTCGCCGCTGGACCCTGGTTGCGGCTGCCCCACCTGCGCCAGGTATTCCAAGGGTGCGTTGCGGCATTTTTTCATCTCGAAAGAAGCGACGTCGGTCGTATTATTGACGCTTCACAACCTTTACTATTTTCTCTCCTTGATGCGAGGGGCTCGGGAGGCTATTATGGCGGGCCGCTACGGCGAGTACCGGGAACGTATGCAGTCGAACCGGGAGTTGGGGCCGGGGGAATAGCCCCACGGAGGTGAACATGGGAGCAGAAGCAGCGGGCGGAAGCCCGTTCGGAATGATGATGCCGCTGCTGCTGGTGTTGGCGGTGTTTTATTTCATCGTCATCATGCCGGCGAAGAAACAGCAAAAGAAGAAGGATTCGATGATTTCGTCCCTCAAGAAGGGCGACCGGGTGGTGACATCCGGTGGCATCCATGGGACGGTGGCCAACGTCGAGAACGACACGGTGATGGTCAAAGTCAGCGAGAACCAAAAACTGAGAATCAGCAAGAGTGCCGTGGCCGGATTGGCTGACGGTGAAGGCGGGTCCTGAAAACACAGTGAGTGAGCTTGTACCGTGACCGGATTTCGGTCGCACGGTCTGAGCCTGCCTTGAGTGGAGGCGAGAGTGGACAAGAAAATTATCTATCGAATCGTGCTCATCCTGGTCGTGGTGGGTCTGGCCGCATGGTCGGTCTATCCGCCCTCAGAGCGCATCAATTACGGACTCGACCTCTCAGGCGGTGTTCACCTGGTCCTTCAGGTCCAGACCGATGATGCCATCAAGGCAGAGTTGGACGATGCGACGCTGAGGTTGGCCTCGGTGGCCGAAGAGCAGAACATTACTTTGGGGACCGTGCTGACGGACCCCGAAACCCTGAGCCTGACCTTCGATGTTCCGGCAGGCGCCGATCGAGCGGTTCTCGCTGAGATCGTGCTCGATTACTTCGGAGACTACGACGCCCAGCGTGGCGCCGACTCGTGGACTTTGAAGTTCAAACCCAATACCGAGAAGATGATCAGAGACCAGGCGGTACGCAAGGGACTGGAAACGATTAACAACCGGATCGACGAGTTCGGTGTCGCTGAGCCTCGGATCAACCGCCAGGGCATCGATGGCGACCGCATCCTGGTTCAGTTGCCCGGCGTTGACGATCCCGAGCGGGTCAAGGACATCATCTCCAAGACTGCGTTCTTGCAGTTCAAAGAGGTTTTGGGCGGTCCTGCACCGGATCGTGCAAGCCTTCTGCAGGCGACCGGTGGGTCCCTGTCGCCCGATGCGGAGATCCTTCCCGGTAGTCGATCCGATTTCGAGGGAAACGTCGTTGGACGGGATTTCTACCTGGTGAAAAAGGTCGCGATTGTCACGGGGCGTGAGCTGCGAACCGCACGCCGAAGCCAGGACGAATACGGTCAGGCCAATGTACGTTTCGACCTTCAGCCGTCCGCTGCCGACAAGTTCGGCGCCTACACCGAGAGTCACATCGGCACGCCGATGGCGATTGTCCTGGACGACCGAGTGATGTCGGCCCCGGTCATCAGGGCCCGCATCACGGATTCCGGCGTGATCGAGGGCAACTACTCCATCGACGGCCTGACCCTCGATCCGATCACCGGCTTCATCTACGGCTTCGGCGGTGCGGGGAATACCCGGGTGCTGCTGCGGATCGATCCGACCACGGCCGAGACCGAGGTTCTGGGCAGCGACTCTGCTTTCGGCGGCACGGGCG
>DAOWGJ010000299.1 GCA_030637505.1 Holophagae bacterium | reverse complement strand
CCGAAGATCAGCGCATCGTTCAGGGCCTGGTAGTGACGGTTGTACATAAGATCGACGGTGTCGATGACAAAGGAACTCTGCTCGACGTCGCCGTCCAGGACGCCGTTGACTTCAAGGTTGTTGGCGCCGGCGCTGAAGATCGACTGATCGAATGCAGCGACCAGAGTGAAGGGAGTGACCCCGTCCCAAACGGCTTCGCCGATCAGGGCGCCGTTGAGGCGGACCTCGGCATGGTGGTCGTCTCCGGCCGTCAAATTGGTCAAGCCGTAGAGTTCGAGGCGGATCTCAGCCTGGCCGGCTGCGGAAGCGTCCGGCGCCTGGAGGTTGGTGACGTAGGTGGTATTGCCGTAGTAACCGGTGCTGATGAACCCGCCGAACCAGATGTCGGCCTCGGGATCCTGCACGGCATAAGTCACCAGCCAGATATCCTCCTCAACGGTGGTCGTACTGAGGAAGGTCTGGGGGGCGTTCACCGCGTCCGGGATAAAACCATCGATCTCATCCATCAGCTCGACGCCCGGGGTGCCGGCACGCTTGTCGAAGGTTGCCCAGTAGGTGTTCTCAACGGTGTAGCGGCTGTCAATTTCTTGCCCGAAAAAGAACACTCTGTCGAGGTCGTTTGAGGGCAGATAGCTGACCGGGCTGCCGCCATGACTCAGGCGGAGTTTGCCCGTTCTGAAAGCCTTCTGGACTGCCCGTTCCCGCATCCCGAATTGATCGGCCAGGGTTGCGGCGGAGAGGGCGAAGAGTCCCTTGCCGGCCAGATGCATCCTGGCGTTGAGCGACGCTGTGCCTGCCGGCGTCACGCCCTTGGCCGAGGTGACCATGCTCAACTCATCAAACCGCGCCTCGCGCTTGCGGTCCCACGCGGCGACCTCTGCGGTCGAGGGCTGGTGGGCCGAACGGGCAAAGCCCTTTGACTGCATGGTGTCGAAGTTTTCGAGACCGCTCGACCTCGATGCCGTGCGGTCGTAGGGTCCGTGAATTTCCTGTTCGCCGTTGAAATCAACGGCCACCAGACGGTAGGTCTGGGGGTTCATGGGTTTGGCCACGGAATCGAGAAAGGCGTAAGTCCCGCCGCCGGGCCGCTCCAGGTGTGCCGGAAGCAGACCTTCGTTGACGCGGGTCCACTGGCCGGTCAGCGGTTCCATTCGCTCCAGGTAGAAGCCTGCCGTACCGGTCTCGGCTGCGGTCTCCCACTGGACCAGAGTCTGACCGCGGTGGCGGTGGGTGGTGAAGTCGGAGATGACGGCTGGGGTGATCGAACTGGTGTCGATGTCGTAGACAGTAGGTCCCAAGGAGTTTAAATTATCGAGATTGTTGTAATAGCCCTGAACTTCAAAAACCAATGTGTCGATTCCATCAGGTGCATCGCTGGCAACGACAAAGTCAAACGTAAACGTAGTAGTGGTGGGATCCGTTGTCCCTGCGGCAATATTTGCCAAACCTGGGGTGCACTCAGGGTCAGCGGGAACAAAAACACGACAACCGTCTGGGAACAATGAGATGTAGTCGCCACCCGCACTCATGGCATAGGTGTCGCTGGCAGTGATCGTTGAAAAACTGGCCTGATTAATGGTCCCAAGAGACCCGTCAGGGAAAGTAATCCGAAATTCAACATTGTCGGCTGGCCCCAGAGCGTCGTTGGTATATTCGACCTCACACGTGACGGTATCTCCCGGACCTAGCTCGTCCGGCGTGCATATAATAGTTACTGCTGGGTTCGACAATCCAATGGGAACCGTAGAGGTCGAGGTGTCGAGTACCAGGCAGCCACACTTGGATTTGGCGCTGGGGATCGTCTGACTTACTGAAGTACACACGCTGCCGGCATTTGCTTGATAGCTGGAACAGGCGCTGAAATCGACGAATCCATTGCCGTCAGTATCGATGCAGAGAATTTCGAGGGTCTTCACCGTGTAGGGCCCAGCCGGTGTGCCCGGGATGTCTCCATCAACCAGCGTTCGAATCCAAGTCTGAGTGTCAGTTTCGCCGCACGAATCACCATCGGAATCAAAAAACGGACCCTGACCGTTGGTGTTGTCTGGAGTTGCATCGACGTCGAACAACGCCTCATGGAAACATGCGTCAGGGGTAGGGTCTGTCTGGGCACTGCCCCCGATCGTGTTGACGTACAGTCCGACGTCGTACCGGGTCGTGTTTCCGGATGAGAGTGTCAGTTCAATCTGTACCAGCGCGGTATCGGTGGTTGAAATGCAGCCATCCGATACGTAGATGACCTCGATTCCCGAGATGCTGCCCTCGTTGGCCGAGCAGTTTGTGGAGAGACCGTACAATTGGTCGAGGCAATCACCGGTAATACCCGCCTCAAGCGGAACCGCCGATACCACCAGCGCCACCCCAACGATCAACACCGCTGCGCGACTCATATTCCGGTTGTTTTTGAAGGACTGAAAGATTGTTGCAACGCTCATACTGGACCTCCCCGGTACGCCCATTTATGACGCCCCCGGCCTCGTCTTACGGAGTCCGTAACTGGACCCCTGGCCACCGGCATTCCCCATGTGATAAATAATTTCAATAACAAAAGAACGAGGGATGCCCAAAACTGGATTCAGAATACAGGGAAAACTACGTCGGTGTCAAGAAATATTTGAGGGATTTCGCGGCCAGAATTGGCTGAAAAGGCGGGAGTTGTTGGGAGGGCGGACGAGTGCCTGGTCACTGGAATCCACGGAGGGAGCGCACGACTCCGTTCGTGCATTGTGACGTTGGACAGCACCGAGCTTCCGAAGGACACGGTGCAGGTACGGAGACCTGCACTCCAGGAGACCTCAAGGTGAGGCCCGAACAGGCTGCAGGCAGGGGCGCCCGCGGCCGCAGTTACCTCGTCTTCTTCTTTGCGATGATCTTTGCGTTCTCCGCGTCTCTGCGGTTCAATTGCCTTCTGTTTCGTCCAGCCTCACCGAGTGGCAATAGCCTCCCGAAGACGATCCCACTCCTCCCTGAAGGCCTTGAGATGAGTGCGCCCCTTTTCGACTTCCTGCTCGATCAATTCTTCGACCCGCTTTTGTTCGAGCCGGTAGACCTCGTCGTTGAAAAAGCCCCCGAGATGGGCCGTTCTCAGCCACAAGAGATAGGTCGTCAGGGCGTCGTACTCGTTGTAGTGCACGATCTCTTCGAGCCGGCTTTCCAACCACAGTTCGGCCACCTGGTTGCCGTCGACATCCATCTTGCCGGGGATACCCGACTGAACGGCCATCTGGTGGAGACTGGGAGTTGCCAGACCCCAGCCACCGACGATGTCCTTGAGGTCGATGTTGGCTTCGGATCCCCGGGCAAAGTAGTCGATACCCTCCCAGGGTTTATTGGGCCGGCTGCAGAAGCCCTGGGCCTCGAGGCCCAGGATGATCGCCCTCTGCACCATGATCTTGAGATCGGAGGCGTGGGAATTGTAGCCGATCAGCTGTGGCTTGTGGTCACCCAGGGCATTGAGAAAATCCCCAACAACTGCTTGTTCGGTAGCCTTTTCCTGATCGCTGGGATCGTGGGGGAGAGACATAAGAGTCAGTGTGATTTCACCGCCGTGCACGATTCTTCGCTCAACGGCGGCGACCGAGACGATACGGCAAAGGGCCGTCTTGAGAAACGGCGTCGGGTCCTCGTCGGTGGCGCCGCCCTGATCCCACATCACCCGCATGACGCCGGCGTCGTCCTTGGCGTCGGCGGTCTCGTTCGGGTACAACAACCGTCCGGCCAGAGGGTCCGGGACCCACTCCATGTCGAACGCCCATACGCGGTCCTGCACTGTTTTGAACATCGTTTGATTGTATCCCGAGTCGTCAGGGACGAGAAGGCACGGGAACACGATTGAACCGCAAAGACGCGAAGAGCGCAAAGGAAAACGCAGAGGGAGGGGGAGAGGGGGTTAACACAGAGGGCGAGACGATATGGGCAATATCGGTCAAAAAGGTCATCGCATGGAGCGGCTGCATCGTGCCCCGTCTTCATAACTATTTTCTCTTTGCGATGATCTCTGCGTCCTCTGCGTCTCTGCGGTTCAACTGTCTTTGTGTTTTTGGTTTCATTTTCTGTGGCTTTGCCGGGTTAGCATGGCTTTTGATGTTGAAGGGATTCTTGAGCCGTTTCAATGGTGCCACACAGCAGGCTTCGATCAAGGTTGAGGACCTTGGCGACGGGATCACGGCGTTCCGTCTTCACAGCCGATGGACTCGGATGCTGGGTTTGGAGGTCAGTTTCTATCGAGTCGGGGATCTGTTGGTGGATACGGGTTTCGCGCACGCGAGCCCTTTGGTCCTTCAGGCGCTCGAAAATGCCACGATCTCGGCCATCTGCTGTACCCACCACCATGAAGACCACACCGGCAACGCGGGGGTTTTGGCCGAGCGGCACGGCTGTCCGGTCGTTATCTATCAGCCGGAGCACCTGGAAACCGAAGGTCTCGATCGTTTGTTGCCCTATCGCCGGCTGTTCTGGGGAATGCCTGGTCCGTTTCGGGCCGACCCGATGAACGAACGGGTCGTCGGCCGAGAGGCGGAACTCGAGGTGATCTCTGCCCCCGGTCACTCCCAGACTCACGTCGCCCTGTTCGAACCGGTGAGCCGGACGGTATTCGTCGGGGATCTCTTTGTTACTCCCGGCGCCTCGGGAGTGATGACCCATGAGAATCCTTATCTCCTGGTCGAAAGCCTCCGGCGGGTGGCGGCCCTGGAGCCCCGAAGGATGTTGACCGGGCACGGGAGGGATGTCCACGACCCGGTCGGTCCTCTAAAAGGCAAGGCCGATGCGATTGAGCGAGCTGCCGCTGAGTCGCAGCGGTTGATCGAAGAGGGCGTGCGGCCCCGGGCGGTCGCACGGAGAGTTTTTCCCAAGGGCCGGCGGAAGGACCGGATGCTGGAAATCCTGACCCAGGGTGAGTTTTCGCGGTTGAATTTTGTGCGAGCAGCTGTGAAGCACGGAAGAGAACAGAAATGAACCGCAAAGGCGCGAAGACCGCAAAGAAAAACGCCAAGAAGAAGAAATATATAACCCGTCTTCCTTTGCGTCCCCTTGGCGGTCTTCGCGTCTTGGCGGTTCAACTGTCTTTGTGTTTCTTTCTTCCCCCTTACCCCCAACGCCGCCTAATATAGTCCTCGATGATGGTGATGAACTGCTGCGCCAACTCTTCGTAGCTCCCCTTGAGGGTTGTG
>DAOWGJ010000298.1 GCA_030637505.1 Holophagae bacterium | reverse complement strand
TGCGATCCCTGAGGGCTGAGATCACGCAGTTGCTGGTCGACGAGATGCAGGACACCGACGGTGACCAGGCGGAGATCGTGCGTCTGCTCGGTTTGGCGGATGAAGGCGGGAATGGACCGGGTCTCTTCCTCGTCGGTGACCCCAAACAGTCGATCTACGGTTGGCGGAACGCCGACATGGAGGTCTACCGGCGGCTGGTCCGGGAGGTCGAGGACTTGGGCGGTGAGGTCCGCTCTCTGACGGTCAACTTCCGTTCGGTGCAGCCGGTTCTGGACGAGGTCGGCCGTCTGATAGAGCCGGTCATGGATGAAAAAGAGGGCGTCCAGCCGGCCTTTGAACCCCTGCTTGCCGCGAAGGGGGACGGTGGCGGTCCGGGGCGGCCGGGAGCTGTGAGAACGGCGGTGGAACATTGGGTCTCGACGGCGGCCGGACTGACTGGGGCCCCGGAAAAGACATCGGCGACCGCGGCCGCCGCGTTGGAAGCCAAGGCGGTAGCAAGGGATGCGGCGGCCTTATGGGCCTCCGGGACACCGTTGGGAGAGATGGCCGTTTTGATGCGCTCCCGCGGCCGGCAGGTGGTCTTCCTGGAAGAGTTGAGGCGGCACGGCGTTCCCTACGTGGTAGGCAAAGACCCCAACTACTACCGCACCCGGGAGGTCATCGAGGTGATGGCCCTTGTGCGGTTGATCCTCGACCCCTTCGACACCCTGGCTCTGGTCGCCGTCGTCAGGTCACCGTTGGTGGGAGTGCCGGATGCGGCGCTGCGACCGCTGTGGAAGGCTGGATTGCCGGGCCGGACGATGAAACTCGGGACCGAAGAGAGTTTGGAAGGCCTTGGGGCCTTGATCGAGACAGCGGCCCGCGAGGTCGAGACGCTGGACCTCGGAGGCGTGTCCCTCAAGGCTCTGGCCGGCTGGCCCGAGGCCTTGCAGAGCTTTTTGTCAAAATTGGTGGTCATCAGGCGATCGTTCGAGACGGATGCCCCAGACATCTTCCTCGAAAAACTGCGCAGCATGTTGGCGTTGGAACCCCTGGCCGCATGCCGCTTTCCCGGGGCCTACCGCTTGGCCAATCTGGATCGTTTCTTCCGTGATCTTGAGCAGATCTTGACCGACGGGGGAACTGCGGATACCGTTTTGCGACACCTGAGAAGGACCGAGCGGGAGAAGCCCGACGAGACCAGTGGGCGGCCGCGAAGCGATGCTGACGGCGTGAGAGTCTTGACCATCCACGGCGCAAAGGGCCTGGGCTTCGAACACGTCTGGCTGGTACAGACTCATGCGGGACCAGGCTCGAGCCGCCAGGCGGGTGGGACTGGCGCAGAGCGAGTCGACGGTCACTGGGAGATGGAACTGCGGGGCTTTCGAACACCGGGCTATCTCGAAATCAAGGCAAGACGCGCCCGGGTTGAAGAAGCCGAGCGTATCCGGCTGCTCTACGTCGCCTTGACCCGTGCGAAGAAGCGGTTGGTGACCGTCGGGAACTGGATGCCCACCAGCGGTGCGGGTCCAATGCTCAAGTCGTTTGAGAAGAGGATCGGCGGCTGGCCCCAGACTGAAGACCTCTGGCCGGACGAGACGAAAGGCCCCCGAGAAGACCGGGGCCAGGCTCGATGGGTCTGGTTGGGTCATCCGCAATGGGATGCAGAGAGACCAAAGGTCCAGACCCCGGAAGTTGAGCGGACGGCCGTCGAGGATTCGCGAATCGAGGGGGACGCCGAGCAGTTGGAACGCTGGAGAGACCAGGCAAGGGAGCGTCAGCTTCGGCCGTGGCTGGGTACGGCCTCGGAGGAGGCCCATCGACTCTTCCGGGAAGCCATGGCAGACCGGTTCGACGGGCCCGAGGACGAGCCTGAGGCGCCGCGCGAGGCGGGTGTCGGACAGTGGGTCGCCATGGCGGTGGGAACGGCGATGCATGGTCTATTGGAGCGCTTCGACCACGGCGCCGGTGATCCGGCACATGAATTGAGCGCCAGGCTGGACCAGGCTCTCGGATGGTTGGATGGAGCCCTCCCCCGAGAAGACATCAGAGTGACCGCCGGAGAGCGTCTGGAGAGGCTCGTCAGACACTTCCGCGAGGGACCGTTGTGGCAGCAGTTTCTGGACCTCGACGGGTCAATCCTGGCCCGGGAACTGGCTCTCGTTACGACGCCGGAGACCGGAGGCGCCGTCGGCGCCGTGACCGGTGCAATCGACCTGGTCTACCGGGACCCCGAAACGGGCGAGATCGTCGTTGCGGACTACAAGACCGACCAGCTGGCGGATGACGCCGAAATCCACAATCGTGCGGTGGTCTATCAACCGCAGTTGGAGATCTACGCCCGCGCTTTGCAACAGGCCCTGAACCTCGACGTGACGCCTCGGCAGGAACTATGGTTTGTCGGGAGCGGTGTGGTTCATTGTCTCGGCTCCGACTGCCGACCAGGGCGCGGTTGACTACCAGGCGTCAGTGCCACCTGACTCAAAGTCATCCACGAAAATGACTGCGAAACTCGTGTAGTAGAAGGCCCAGTCAAAAGACGTGGTCGTGCTGTTCTCCGTCTCGAGCCGATTGAAGAGGTCATTTGCCGGCTCGAAATTGCCTGCGTTTGGGTCGA
>DAOWGJ010000341.1 GCA_030637505.1 Holophagae bacterium | reverse complement strand
CCAGGCGGGGGTTCCGTTCGATGACCTCCCGGACCAATCGCTGGAGATCACTGTCTTCAATGGCCATGGCAATTCTCTCTGATGGAGCAACCGGCGCTTCCTGAGCCTGTGCACCAGGCGCGACGGGGGGGTCGGCCTTGGCCATTTCGTCCGCTGCCGCCCATTGGGGCGCGGCTGCCGCGATGGCCAGGGCCAAGACGCAGAGAGGTCGTATTGCTGAATATCTCTTGCGAAAGGTCTCGAATATCACCTTCATGATCACTCCCGGGGGCGCACAACTGCACTTTCCGTGCCAAGGACAAGGACGTTTTGAATCATTGTAACTCCCCGCCCCTTCGCTCGAAACGAGCAGATTGCTGGATATGCAGCATGCTGGCATGCTGATATGCTTCCGGAATGAAGATCCGGATATTGCTGGTCGACGACGACAAGAATTTCCGCCGGGTGACGGCCCTCGCATTGGAGAAGGCCGGATACGAGGTCACCACCGCCATCCACGGGGGGGAGGGCCTGGCCGTTCTCGAGAGGAAGGCGCCCGACGTTATTCTGTGCGACCTCAACATGCCGGTCATGGACGGTCTGACTTTCCTGAGAGAATTGAAGCGAAGGAGCGTTGAGATCCCCGTTGTGGTGATCACTGCCTATGGATCCATCGAGAGTGCCGTCGATGCCATGCAGGCCGGGGCCTTCAACTTCGTCACCAAGCCCATCAATCGCCAGGAACTCCGATTGGCCATCGACCGGGCGGCCGACGTCTGGCGTCTTCGGAAAGAAAACCGGCGTTTGAGGGAGAAGGTTTCGGGAGGGCGCGCCATCGATCGGTTGGTCGGCGCCTCGGACTCGATGGAACACTTGCGGAGTACACTCTCTCGCCTGGCGGAAAGCTCCGTCCCGGTTCTGATTACCGGAGAAAGCGGAACAGGCAAGGAGTTGGTCGCACGAGCTCTCCACTATGACGGTCCGCGTGCCGAAGCCGGGGCGTTCGTCGTGCTCAACTGTGCCGCGGTCCCCGGCGAGCTTCTCGAGAGCTTGTTGTTCGGGCATCGCAAGGGGGCCTTCACGGGAGCAAACTCCGACCGGGAAGGGAAATTCGAAGCCGCCAACGGCGGAACCCTCTTCCTCGACGAGATCGGGGACATGCCGTTGGATCTCCAGGCAAAGCTCCTCAGGGTTCTTCAGGAGGGCGAGATCGAACGAATCGGCGACACCACGCCTCGCACAATCGACGTTCGGGTTGTTTCGGCGACCAACCAACCCCTGGTCAAGAGGATTGAAGAGGGCGCCTTTCGGCAGGATCTCTATTACCGGCTTGCCGTCGTGCCGATCGAGGTGCCGCCACTCCGCGAACGGTTGGACGACCTCGGGGAGCTCCTCCACCATTTTCTCGTCCGCCACGGCGCGCCTGACGCCATGATCCCGGAAACGACCCTCGAGGAGCTCAAAAAAAGGCCATGGCCCGGCAACGTTCGCGAGGCGGAAAACCTGATCATGCGAGTCTGTGCCTTGAACCCCGGTTTTTTATCTTTGGATTCTGCCCTCGTTCAAGCTCAGGACGGACCTCAGACCTCGGAACCAGGTCTCTTCGACCCGAAGAACATCGTGCTCCCGGAAGGCGGCGTGCCTTTCGAAGACGTGGAGCGCGGCCTGCTCGAAGCGGCATGGAAACAGAGCGGCCGCAATCAGACCCGAGGTGCAAAACTGCTGCAGATGCCGCGCCAGGCCTTCTCCTACCGTCTCCAGAAATTCGGCATCATTCCGAAGCACGGCAGCGGCGATGGGCCAGGCGCCTGATGCACCCTCCGCTTGTGTTCAATACACAGAATTCCTGGAGATTTTCACTGGTCGCAGGCCTGATCGTGGTGGCCACGGTCCTGCACTACGCGGTCAACGTTCAGGCCGGCGCCATCCATGATGTTCTTCTTCGTTCCTACTACGTGCCGATCGTTCTCGCCGGCCTGTGGTTTGGGGCACGTGGTGGGTTGTTGGCCGCCTTTGCCGTCAGCGTCGTGTTTCTCCCCCACGCCATGCACGGGTGGGACGCACCCTATACCTTGATTTTTCGCCTGATCGAGATTCTGATGTACTACGTCATCGGTGGCCTGACCGGGTGGTTGTCGTCCCGTACCAGGTTGGCTCTCGACGCGGAAAAGCAGGCCGGCCTCGACCGGGAGAGGGCCCACGAAGGACTCAAGAAAAAGACAATTGAGCTCTTCGAGATTGAGGAAGAACTTCGAAGGTCGGAACGCCTCGCGGCGCTGGGACGAATGAGCGGGGGTCTGGCGCACGAGATTCGCAATCCTCTCGCCTCAATAAAAACCTCGGTGGAGATGCTCCAGGACCAGTGCGAACAGCAGTTGCCCCTCCCTCCGTCCGACCTCTCCATCGATCTGTTGGCCGTAGTTTCTGAGGAAACCGACAGGCTCAATCGGATTCTCACCGAGTTTCTACAATTCGCCCGTGCCGAGGCCCAACTCGACGACGGCTCACCGGCGAAGTGCAATCTTGGAGAGGTCCTCAGCGGTACCGTGGACCTGCTTCGTCGGGACCTCGAGACGGGCGGAATCACGGTCGAGTACGATGTCGGGAAACTCAGCCTGCCCGTCTCGGTCGGTGAAGACCATCTTCGGCAAATTCTGCTCAACCTTTTCCTCAATGCTTCGGAGGCCATGCCTCAGGGTGGGGTGATTCGAGTCGACATTGTCGGAGAATCCGGGGATGGCGTCACCCTGGGCATTGAGGACAGCGGACACGGCATGACTGACGACGTCGCCAAATCACTCTTCGATCCGTTCTTCTCGACCAAAGAGGGGGGGACCGGCCTCGGCCTCTCGATCGTCGCCCGTCTGCTGGAGGCCTCCGGAGGGGGCATCAAGTTGGACCGCAGTTTCCCCTCCGGTGCCCGTTTTCTCGTCACCCTTCCGAAGGCTTCTCGGTGAAGGGCCCATAACAGCTCTCTTTCGATCTTGCGTCGAATCCCGGTGGAAAAAGACTAGCGAGTCACAGGCTTTCTCTTCGCCGGCGCCGGAACCGGCTGAGTACCCGGGCGAGAGCCGCTCCTCTTGGCTGCGTCTTTCTTCTGTTTCTCCAACGCGGTGTAAGCCCCCTGGGCGTCTTTCAGTCTTTTCTCCAGGTCCTTTTGCTGGTTTTGAAGGGGATCCTCGATCCCCGGCGGTCGATACTGGGGACCCATTCCGCTGTAGAGATTGGCCCCCTTGTTCTCCTCGGTCGCCTGATTAACAGCCTTCAACTGGGCCTGCAGCAGCTCGACTTCCTGTCGTGCCTTGTCCAGGTCGGCATCCGACGGCCCTTGCTGTTCAACTCCGAGCCCCAGGGGTCGAGAACTTCGTTGTCCGGTGCCCGCGAGATTCTTGCCCTCGGAAATCACGGCGCCCTCACCCATCTCTTTGAGGTTGGCGTTGTCGATGACGACCCCACCCTCTTTCTGGTTTTCGGGTTGTTGCAGCTTGATGCCACCAGCCAAATCGGCAAGGGTTTTCGGACGCTTTGTCTTGGAGGCCTCAGCCTTTGGCGCAGGCGTCGGCTGTGGTTCCTCAGCCCCTGCAGTCGGCAGGCCGATCAATCCCAAGGCGGTAACCGCCATACCGATGCACATTGCAAAACCCCGATATCTCATAACACCCTCCATAGCCTCTCGCCCAACCCAATTCCCGGGTCGGGCCGAATCACCAAGGTCCATATCAGATATCCAGTGTACCGCGAATTTCCGGACCTGCTCCATCCAGGCCGACAATTAGGGGTGAAATTTTCCACAAGCCATACGATCCCAGGTATCATTCCAATCATGAGGAAAAGTGTACTTCTCGGTGCACTCCTGGTGTTCAGCTCCCTGACAGCCGCCGCCCAGCGGCCGGCAGGTGCATTTCACTGGATTTCTGACCCGTATGAACAAGCATCGTACGCCTTCCGTGTGTTCAGAGACGCCCAGGGAATCCCACAGAACACCGTACACGCGATCGCACAGGATACTCAGGGACGACTTTGGATCGGAACCCAGGACGGTGCGGCGTTCTACGATGGGCGGCAGTGGACCACCGTGGACATGCCAGGCCGCCATCAATCCAACTTCGTTCGAACGATTTTGGCAGCCTCGGACGGTAGCATCTGGTTCGGCACGCGGGCCGGAGGTCTCTTCCGGCTCCAGGAAGGAGAGTGGACCAAAGCCGAGGCCTTGTGCGCCCTGTCTGGATGCACACGGATCAACGCACTCGCCGAAATGACGTCGGCGGCCGGCGGGTCGATCATTTGGGCCGGCACCTTTGGGGGAGGGGTGGGCCGCTTGCAGGACGGCAAGTGGAAGATTTTTTCTACGGAACACGGCCTGCCCAGCAACCGAATCTGGGGCCTCATGGCCGAGGAAGACAGTAAAGGCACCACCCTGTGGGTTGGCACGGAAACCGGACTGGCCGTGCTCAGGCCTGGCTCAGAGCGATTCACCCTCGAGCCCGGCTTCCCAACCTCATCGGTCAACAGCATCATTCGCATTCCCGACGAAGAGGGACGGGGCGCTCTCTGGGTCGGCACCTACGGAGAGGGACTGGTCCGGCTCAACGGTGACGGCACCTGGTATTCAGTCACTACGAAGGACGGCCTCCCCAGCGACTTCTGGACAAGCCTTGTCCTGGGAACATCGATCGGGGGCGGTCCCTCTTTGTGGGCCGGATCCGACGGTGGGGGCCTGGTGAGAATCACCAAAGGCAACATCGACACGATCTCTATTCGAACCGGCCTTCCATCCAACGCGGTCTACAGTCTGCTGGCAACCAACCCCACAAACGCCCCAGCCATGCTATGGGTGGGGACTCGCAACGGAGGCCTCGCCCAGTTGGTAGAGGGCTCCTGGAGGCGGCTCGTCCCCCAAGCCCGCGCACGCGTGGCCCCAATCAACGCCATCCTGGAAACGCAGGCCCCTGACGGATCCAACGTCCTTTGGCTCGGATCCGACGGAGAAGGCCTCTCCCGCCTCGCCGCAGGTCGCTGGACCCACTTCACCGAGCAACTCCCGACGCAGACGGTCCAGTGCCTCGGTGAAGGACGCACTCCTGACGGCCTGCCCGTGCTGTGGGTCGGAACCCGGAACGGCGGTCTCCTGAGGTTTTCCCAGGGTCAATGGACCCTGTTTACGGAGGAAAACGGCGCCCTCCCGTCCAACATGGTTCAGACCATCCTGGAAACCCGTTCCGGTGACGGATCACCAGTGGTATGGATCGGAACGCGGCACGGTCTGGTCCGCTTCTCGGAAGGACAGTGGACTCGTGTCGGTTCCAAGGACACCCCACCCTTTGGTTCGATCCTGACCCTGCTCGAAACCCAAATGCAGGACGGCAGCACGAAACTCTGGGTCGGATCCACACGTGGCCTGGCCACGTTGCACGAGGGCCGATGGCAAGTCTTCGGCCACAATCAGGATCTGCCTAATTCCGCGGTTCAATGTCTGCTCGAGAGAGTGGACTCCAGCGGCCATTCCAGAGTCTGGGTCGGAACGGACGGCGGCGGCGTGGCCGTCTTCGATCCCAAGAATGACGGCGCCATCCTCTTCTCCCTGAATGACGTCACCGATCCGGCTCTGCCCAGCGCAGTGATCAACGGTATGGCCGAGGACCTCGAAGGCCGACTCTACATCCTGACCAACGCGGGTGTCGCCAGGCTGACTCAAACTGGGCAAGACACCGACGGTGTCGGGGTTTTTTCGCTGACCACCTATACGACGGAGGACGGGCTCCCGCTCAACGAGGGGAATCAAGGCGCAGCAATGGTAGATAATGCCGGCAGGATCTGGGTCGGGACCGTCGGAGGCGCCGCAGTCCTCGAGCCCTCGGTGGAGCGCCCGGATCGACACGCCGATCAACTTCAGCTGGAGGCCTCCCTGGCGACCGCCCCAAGAGAGCATCTTTTACACGAGCCAATCCTGGACCATCGGAACAGGCACATCGTCTTCGATTACGCCTTGATGTCCTTTCTCAAGGAGAGCCAGACCCAATTCCGGACCCAGCTGATTGGACTGGACGACCAACCTGAGCCCTGGACTCAGGAGAACCGAAAGGAATACCAGACCCTGGATGACGGCGACTATACCTTCCGGCTCTGGGGCCGCGACTTCGCCGGGAACATTTCCGGACCGGTGGATTTCGGCTTCGAGGTCAAGCCGGCCCCATGGAACACCTGGTGGGCGATTCTGCTGATGATCCTGGCGCTGGTTTTCGTGGTCTTTTTCGGGTTTCGTGCGAGGGTCCAGGCCCTCAGGGCACGAGAAAAGCAGCTCTCCGAACTCGTCGACTCCCGGACCCGAGAACTGGCGACCGCCAACGAGACCCTGGTCAGTCTGTCGTATGCCGATCCATTAACGGGGGTCGGAAACCGCCGCCAGTTCGACCAGATTCTTGAGACCGAGTGGCGGCGTTCGATACGATCCGATCAGCCGTTGGCGCTGGTCCTCGTGGACATCGACCGCTTCAAGGAATTCAACGACGAATACGGCCACCCCGAGGGTGATGAATGCCTCAAGGCTGTAGCCATGACGATCTCCGACGGCCTGCCTCGAAGCGGGGACTCGGTCGCGAGGTATGGCGGCGATGAGTTCGCCATTGTCCTCCCCGGAACGGACCTCGAAGGCGCCCTTGTTGTGGCCGAACAACTGCGGCTTGCCATCGCCAATCTCGAAGACCGGAACGGGCCGGCAGCATCCAAACCCAGGATCGAGGTCAGCTGCGGTGTCGGTGCGGTGACTCCCTCCGCATCTGATGATCCGCGAAGGTTGTTGAAAGCAGCAGACACCGGTCTCTACAGGGCCAAATCCGAAGGCCGCAACCGCGTCGCCTCCGGTATGGATTAGAACAAGAACGAATACCCGACCTTTGCGAAGAGCGTTCGGTTCTCAGCCCTGAGGTCATAGTTTTCGTTACCGAAGGCGCCGTCGCTGTAACCAACGAAGAGAACCGTGCGCGGGTTGACCTTGTAGGAGAACAGGAGCTGCGTGAACAGCGCCCGGCTCTCTGCATCGACTGCCTCTTCGTACAGTCGCGGGTCGCGGTTGATATCAGTGTGCTGCACAATCAACCGAACGAACGTCCGGACGTTGAACTGCCACACCCCACGAATTTCGGTGACTGCAGCGGAAAACAGGCGCCCCTCATCGACATCAAGCGTCTGGTACGAGTACTCGAGATCCATCAGGAGATGCCGACCGGCTCGAAGGGTCACTTGAGGCGTGAGAAAAAATCGTGTAGCCGGCTGAACGTGCGTGAAATCGATCCAGTCACCAAAGAGTGCACTCAGCCCGAATTGCACAATCCGATTGGGCTGCATTCCACCTCTGAAAAAATAGCTATTGGTCGAAAAATGGCTGCCGGAATAAACCCTGGTCCCGTTGGAGATACGAAGGTGTCCCATACTCTGGAACGGCCCCTCATAGGCGAACCACGCCTCGGTCTCCCGGTCAAAGAATGACCCATCCTGGCGCTGCCCATAATCCGTGGCCACTCCCAGCTCCAGGCGATTGAACCAGTCGCCAGACTCCCCCCACCAATAACGCTCGACACCGAGACCACCCTTTTGGAAATCGACGTTCGGTTGGAAACCCAGATCCGCCCGGAAGCCCTCGGACATGTCCCTGTACCAAATCCACCCGCCCCAGTCCCGTTCCTGGTGACTGTAGTTCAAGATCATGCCGTGCCCTTTGACCTCGTCCTCGCCGAGTTCAAACTCGTCGGACATCTCCTGGTTGTACTGTGTGCGACTCCAAGCGAGGTTGGCAACAAAGGTGTCATTCTCACTGACGCGAAACTGCAAATCCCCACTGAAGACCCGGCTCGAATATCCGTCCTCACCCTCCCGGTCTGTCATCATGATCCCAACCGTCGAATTTTCCCCAAAATCCAGTCGATATCGACCGACCGACGAAAGGTTGTTCTGCTCAAATGCGGCGACAAGCGAACCTTCCGCACCGGGAATCAGAACATTGGTCACCTCATCCTCGGCCGAAAAGACACCGTAGGTGTGGCGCCCCGATTTACCGGTCACCTTGAGGGCGACCGCCGGGTCTGCAATCGTGCGCGTATGCAAAAGGTTGAGCCGGGTGTTGAAGTAGTCAGCGCCAACCTGAAAAAACGGGCGCGTCTCACGAAAGAACAGGGCAAAGGTCTCATTGATATCCAGCTGCACGGCGTCGGCTTCGATTTGAGAGAAATCCGGATTGACGGCCGCTGCAACCGTCGTGTTCGGTGTCATACCCCACGCCGCGGTCACGCCGACCTCGCTCGATTTGTCGACCTCTTCAAGATCACCGTCCGGAAAATCGGGGCGTTGCTCCACGTATGACCCGGTCAGGGTCGGTACGATTTCCAGGTTTCGACCGGGCTCGGCGCCCTCGAATCCGATGATCTTGGTCGTTTGACTGAGATAGGAATTGTTCCCCCGGTCCCTGGCAAACAGTCCCAGGTGGTGCCGGTTGGTCCGTGGATAGGAGCGCATCAGGTCCAGACCCCAGATTTGCGGACCGGACTTCCCCTGAAACCTGATCTGATTGAAAGGAATGGCCATCTCAACATCGTACCCCGTGGCCGTCAGCCGGCCCTTGGAGAACCAAATGGCGTTCCACGACAGGTCATATCGACGATTGACATCGTCATTGAGGGCATCCATCTGAATTCCGAGAGGATTGACGACAAACTCATAAGCACGCCGCTGGTCGTTGAATGTATCAAGCACGATCCCGATCCAGTCGTCGTTCCACAATTGGTCCCGGTCGGAGTACCGAGCTCGGACAGCAGAAGGGTCGGGATCGAAACACCGAAAGGCCACCAGAACCCTCTTGTCATCCCAGGTCAGACGAACCTCGGTGGTGACAGGCGCCGGAATATTCTCACCGGGACGAACCTCATAGGCGATCAGGAATTCTGCGGCATCTCGCCATGCCGCCTCGTCGATCACACCATCGATGACAATCTCACCAGTTGCTCGGGGAATGGAAATCGGGACCGGCAGCTCATCCTGGACACCGGCCACCGAAATGACCGCTCCACTGCACAACAGAATTGAAACTGACCGAATGAAAAACAAACCTGTCGAAATACCCGCGACCCTCCCCCAGCGAGTGTACGAAATTCACCGGCCAACAGTTGCGGCCTAAAAACTCCAGCCCACCCTTATGGCAACTAACGCCGTCACCATGATCAGGAGATTCAAGGGCACTCCGACCTTCAAGAAATCAGTGAAACGGTAGTTCCCCGGACCGGAAACCATCAGATTGGTCTGGTAACCGATCGGCGTGGCGAAGCTGGCGGACGCTGCAATAGCGACGGCGACGACGAAGGGGATGGGATCGTGTCCCGCCTCGGTTGCCGCCTTGAAAGCGATAGGAAACATCAAGGCGGCGGCTCCGTTGTTGGTGATCAGCTCGGTCATCAAAGACGTCACGAAATACACAGCCGCAAGCAGTCCCATCACCCCCAAGGCCGCAACGGATTCAACAAGGTGATGAGCCAGGAAGGCGGCCGCTCCCGTCTTGGTCAGCGCCTGGCTGATTCCAAGGGCCGCGGCGATGACTATCAGCACATTGAGCTCCAGGGACCGCCGAGCCTCGACCACCGTGACTGCCCTGGTGATCAACAGCATCAGGACGGCCAACACCGCCGCCTTGAAGATGTCCATCACACCGGTCGCCGCCAGCAGGACCATCAGGACCAGGGGGGCCAGCGTCAGGAGACTCTTCTTGGTGTCGATCTCGGGCATATCGGCGACTTTGCTGATCAAGTAGAAATCCCGCGCCCCACCCCATCGCACTCTGAAGTCGGATCCGGCCAGCAGCAGCAGGGTGTCACCGGGCCTCAGTCGAATACCCCCGATGCCCTTGCGCACATGTTCACCGTGATGTCGAACGGCAAGAACCGCGGCGTCGTACCGGCCTCGGAAGTTCCCTTCCTTGATCGTCTTTCCCAGCATCGGTGACGACCGAGAAACAACCGCCTCCAGCAGTCGTCCCGGACCTTCAGCAGGCGCGATGTCATCCCAGTTCATTTCCTCACCGGGGACCAACCCGGCAATCTTTTTGAGCTGAGGCACGCCATCAGGAACTCCAACGAAGTGGAGTCGATCCTTACCCTCGAGAACCTCGTCAGGTTTGACCGCAGCGAAGACATGGTCACCCCGGTAAATTTCACTCAAAAAGAGGGATTTCAAGTGCCGGAGGCCGGCCTGCTCGACCGTCTTGCCGACCAGCGGTCCGTCCTTGACGACCCTCATTTCCAGAACATATTCCTGCCCATCGGCTGCGCCCTCCGCGCCCCTGCGGTCCGGCAATAGATAAAACCCGACGACCAGAAGGTAAATCAGGCCGACGATCACCGCCGGAATGCCGACCTTGGCAAGGTCGAACAGGCCCAACGAGGCGCCGCTCTCGGCTTGCAGCATGCCGTTGACCACCAGATTGGTCGATGTCCCGATCAGGGTGCAGGTTCCCCCGAGGATGGCGGCATAGGACAGAGGAATCAGGTATTTACTGGGGGCGACGCCTCTGCGCTCCGCCCACTCTCTGACCGCCGGCGTGAACATCGCCACGATCGGTGTGTTGTTGAGGAAGGCCGACATCGCACTGACCGGAACCATCAAGCGAATCAACTCCCAGCGCCCCGGCTTGCCTCGTCCCATCACTCGATCGGCGAAGAACTCAAGGGCGCCGGAAGCCTGCACACCGTAGGCAACCACGAAGAGCAGGGCGACGGTCAGCATACCCCGGTTTGCAAAGCCACTCAGAGCTTCGACAGGAGTGACCACTCCGGCCAAAAGCAGCACCCCCAGGGCGCCGAAGATCACCGCGTCGGGTTCAAGAAACTCCATGACCAGAGCAATCAGCATCACCCCGATGACACCAAGAGTCAGGACAGCGTCGAATCCCACTCAGGAGTCTCCACCCGGCGATACCGAGCGCGAGGACTCCGCTTCTTTTGCGGCATCAATTTCCAGGCTGAGTCGAGCCTCGAGCCCCCGTCCGCTGTCCAACAGAACGGCCGCCCATTTGAGATCCTCGGAATTTTCCAGGAAGATCTTGGTCATCATGGTCAGGGGCACTGACAGAAGCATTCCGACCGTACCCCACATCCAACCCCAGAAGATCAGGGAAAGAAATACGACCAGCGTCGAAAGCCCGAGCGAACGCCCCAACAGGGCTGGCTCAACAAGATTGCCCATGGTGATATTGATCACCAAATAGCCGAGGGCGACGGCGATTCCGGGCCCAACTCCCAGCTGGATGACGGCCAGCAGAACCGCCGGGACGGCTGCCACAATCGAACCGATGTTGGGGATGTAGTTGAGCATAAAGGCCACCAGGCCCCACACGACGGCAAAATCGAGACCCATCATTCCGACCCACACACCGACCAGAAGCCCCGTGACCAAACTGGTCACCGTCTTGATCGCCAGATAACGCTGCACCTGTCCGGTGACCACGGCAAAACGGTCGAGATCACCTTTCCCCCCGCCGAAAGCCAAACGGATCTTGGCCGGAAACGTCGTCGCCTCGAGCAGCATAAACACCAGGGTCAGAATGACCATGAACGTATTCTGGAGGGCCGCAAGGACCCCCTTGAGGCTGGTGCCGAGAAAACCCATCAATTGACCCGGCTTGATCATCTCAAACGGCTTAAAATTCTGATTTTCCGATGGCTCGATCGGTAGAATCTCGAACGGAAGTTGCTCTGCCCAGACCTGGACTGAAGCCCACAGCTGATCAACCCGTTCTTCATACTTGGGAACGGCTGCGGTGAATTGGTTGATCGAACCCCCAACGATGGCGCCGACACCTGAGAGCACCCCGCCCAGCACAAGAACCACAACCAGGACCGCCACGACGGTCGGCACCCTGTGTCGGGTCAGCCATGCGACGGCCGGCAGGCACAGGATCGCCAGAAATGCTGCCAGGACGAATGGAATCAACAGCGGTCCGGCAATTCGGATGCCTCCGATGACGATGATTGTGGCAGCCGCCATCAGGAGGAAGTGCGCCCCGCCCCGGTTTCGTTCGTTCGTGGCCATCATGGAGACATGGTAGCAGGACAGCCGCTG
>DAOWGJ010000358.1 GCA_030637505.1 Holophagae bacterium | reverse complement strand
TCGCTGTACGTCGGCGGCGGCACCCCCACGGTCAACAGGAGGGGGCTCCTGCAAATACTCGCCCACCTACGTGTGCGGTTCTCGCTGGACTGCGACATCTGCGTCGAGCTGCACCCCGCGCACATGAACGACGACGACTTGGTCGCTCTCAAGGACGCCGGCGTGACCCTTCTGTCGGTGGGAGTGGAGTCCACCAGCGACCATCTCCTGCAACGGATCGGCCGCATCCATGACGGCGCGCAGGCCCTGCACGCACTGGAGCGGGCCCGCCGCATCGGCTTCCGAACCATCAACGCCGACCTGATGTTCGCCCTCCCTGGGCAGAACCTGGAGCACTGGCGCCGCGACGTGCACAGGGTGCTGGCGGCGGGCGTCGACCAGCTCAGTACCTACCCCATGTTCACCTTCCCGTACTCCGACCGCGGGAAAGAGCTTGGCGCCCGCTCGGTTGAGCGACCCAGCGGCAAGACCATCCGCTCGATGCTTCGGTTCACAGACGAGGCGTGCCGCAATCACGGCTTCGAGCGCTGCGCCGTGTGGAGCTGGAAGAGACCGCAACGAAGTAAGTTCAGCTCGATCACCCGCCACCGTTATGTAGGCTTCGGACCGAGCGCAGCCACCATGGATGGCGCCCATTTCTCCGTCAACACCTTCGACGTCGAGGCATACGCGAGTTCACTGCCCGACCGGCGCCCGGTGGCCCTGTCGATGGCTGTGGACCGCCGACTTGAGATGGCATACTGGCTGTACTGGCGTGTCTACGAACTGCTCGTCCCAGAAGCCGAGTTCAAGCAGCTCTTCGGTGAACAAGAGTCCCTGGCGGGGCGCTTCGGCCGCCTCCTGTCACCCGTTCGGGCAGCTGGCCTCGCCCGCAAAACACCAGACGGGTACGCCATCACCCCAGCCGGGGCGTACTGGATTCACCGCCTCCAAAACGAGTACAGCCTGAGCTACATCAACCGCTTGTGGGGCGCCTGCCGGCGCAGCGCATGGCCGACCGAGGCGGTGCTGTGACATGGGCAAATGGACTCAGCACATCGCTTATGCCTTCTCGACCTTCATCCTTCGACGCCAGTCTCCCTACCTTTTCGGGATGGTTGTCACCGACCGCTGCAACCTTGATTGCTTCTATTGCGAGAGCAAGAACTCTGGTGACTACCACTTCAGCCTCGACCACGCCCTCGACACACTCAGGGAAGCCTACGCCCGCGGCCACCGATCACTTTACTTCACGGGTGGCGAGCCCATGTTGTGGGAGGACGGCGGTCGCGATCTCTCGTTTCTGGTGGCCGAAGCCCATCTCCTGGGTTTTTCGGACATCTTCATCTTCACCAACGGCACCGTCCCGCTAACCATCCCCGGGTGCAGCTACATCGTCACCATTGACGGACCCCGGGAAGTCCACAACCGCATCCGTGGCGGCAGCTATGATCGCGTAATCGAAAACGTGCGTGGGGCGGTGACCCAGGCAGTTTTCGCATCGATCACCTTCAATCGAGAGAACGTCGAGTACTGCGAGGATTTCGTCGAGGAGATCTGTGCACTGAACCTGTTTCGCGGTATCTCCTTTAATCTCCTCACACACTGGCCGGAGATCGTTGAATCCCATGGTATCCACGGCGAAGAGCGCATCAAGCTGCTTGACCGGCTCTGGCAGCTGAAGCAACAAGGCTATCCCATTGCGCTTTCGGGCGCCGCCTACCGGGCACTGCGAGCCAACAACTTCAAGCGCCCGATCCCGCAGATCGAACTCGGCACCCGGGATCGAATTTTCAGCTGCTGCCGCGACGTTGACAACCCGTCGATCTGCGCTAACTGCGGCTACGCCAACTGTGTGGAGGTGTCCCAGATCCTGGCTCTCAAGCCATCGGCAATTTGGCAGGTCATGAAGCTGACCGCCCAGGTGTAGCCCTTGCGATCTGGAAGGTTCTTTTGATGCAAACAGTTGGCGTTTTTCCCCGTTGATTCCGGAGGATCGGAAAATTCCTATTCGGGATTGAGGACCGGAGATGGGCTTGGAAGACGTGGTCTTCGTGCTGGAGGCGTCCTGGGCGATGTGGAGGTGGCGGTCGATGGTCCGGGCGCAAGGTACTGTGGCAGGATAGGGCGTGGAAACGATCTCGATCAAGGCCGCGCGGCGTCTGGCTCTGATCCGGGCCGGGTTGCTCAAGCCGGAGTGGAGCGGACTGCCGCGCAGCGCCACCGGTAACGGAAAACGAGCCCGAGACGCAGCACTCTCGGTCATTCGGAGCTTCGGCTACCTGCAGCTGGACACCGTCTCGATAGCCGGCGCTCGCAGCCATGCCATCGTCTTGATGTCCCGACTTGATGGTTTCGACCCGCGGCTCGGGGAAGACCTCCTGAAGCCCGGCGAGCCCCTCTTCGAGTACTGGGGCCACGAGGCCTCCTGGCTTCCGATCGAGTTCTATCCCCTGTTCGCTTTCCGCCGCCGCGCCTTCGCCAGCCATCCCTGGTGGGGCAATTTGATTGCGGAGCATCCCAAGGTTGCCGACGACCTCCAGCAACGGATCCGCGACGAAGGGCCGTTACGCTCTGTAGATATGGACGGCCGAGGAAGCACCGGCTGGTGGGACCTCAAAATAGCCCGCAAGGTCGCCGCGGCCTTGTGGTCCTCGGGCGAACTGGCAATCCGCGAACGCAACGGCTTCCAACGCACCTTCGACCTTGCCGAGCGGGTGATCCCTGAGAAATGGCGCCACGCTCCGGTCGGGGAGGACGAGGCACTCGAAACACTCCTCCTGCAGGCTCTCAACGGGCACGGATGGGCGACCACGGGAACGCTGGTGCAGACCTGGCGATTGAGTTCGCACCGGGCAGGGGTCAACGCGGCCCTGTCCCGGCTCGCGGACCGCGCAGTCATTCTCCCCTGCTCGGTTGCGGGCGAGCACGGTTCCGTGTCTCGGGGCTGGATCCGCCCCTCGGACCTCGAACTCGCCGGAAGAGTCAACGACCTTCGTCCACGTCGCGATCGTGGTGTTCTCCTGTCACCCTTCGATCCTCTCTTGTGGGATCGACAACGGGTGCAACAGCTCTTCGGCTTTCACCAGGTGCTCGAAATTTATAAGCCTGCGCCACAGAGAATCTATGGTTACTACTGTCTGCCGGTTCTCGCCGGCGATCGTTTGATCGCGCGCCTTGACCTCAAGGCTGATCGCAAGGCCGGCCGCCTGAATGTGCTTTCTGCGGTGTACGAGGATCAAGGGGCGGCCAAGGTTGCCACCGACCGTGTCGCTGTCGAGCGTAGCTTGAACCGGTTCGCAGAATCCCTCGAACTCATCCCAAGGCGGGAGAGAGCCTCGGTCGAATAATGCCGAGCGGCGGGCTAGCGTAGAATGGATCTCAATGGAAAATCAAAAGACGATCCGTGAGTTTTGGTTCGGTAAGAATATTGACGATGGGGCAGTGGCGGAGGACCGCTCATCTCTGTGGTGGTCAAAAGACCCCTCCACCGACGCGGAGATCCGCAGGCGGTTCGAGTCGCTCGTTATCGCCGCCGAATCCGGTGACCTCGATGACTGGCGCCTCTCGATTGATGGACGGCTGGCCCTGGTCCTTCTGACTGATCAGTTTCCCCGCAACATCTTCAGGGACTCTCCGGCAGCATTTCGTTTTGATGCGCTGGCGCGAAATCTCTGCGTTGAGGGTCTGGAGACACGAGCCGACCGCGAGCTTCGACCGATAGAAAGGGTGTTCTTTTATCTGCCTCTTGAACATTCCGAGGACCTCGACGACCAGAACAGATGTGTAGCGCTCTTTCGTGAACTCGCTGAAGAGGTTGGTGCGGATATCAAAGAGACATTCGAGAATTTTGTAGCTTTTGCGCTGCGGCACCAAGTCATCATCGAGCGTTTTGGTCGATTTCCCCACCGAAACTCAATCCTCGGCCGGCAATCAACTCGGGAAGAGACCGATTTCCTTACCCAGCCGGGCAGCAGCTTTTGATTCACCCGAGGTGTTCAGTGCGAAGGGCCGCCAAGCTGTCGAGTACGACATCAGCATCGTCGAAGTCCGGATGACCCCGATGCTCGGCGTCCGGCACGGCCACGACGCGCATGCCGGCTCCCCGGGCACTCTCAACACCCGGCGACGAGTCCTCGAACGCCAGGCATGTCCGCGGATCGACGCCCAGTTTCCGTGCAGCCGACAGATAGACCGCCGGGTCGGGTTTGCCACGCTGTTCGTCGAAGGCGGAGCATCGAGCCGCAAATCGCCCGAGGATCCCCAGTCGTTCCAGCGCCCCGTCAATCAGCATCGGGCTGGACGACGACGCCACCGCCAATAGACACCCGGCACTTACCACCAGATCGAGTGCGTGTTCGACGCCCGGCATCGCTTCACCCTGAGCGCGCATCAAGGCCAGGACCCGGGCCTCGATCCGATTTTGAACCTCGGCCGGTGAAGCATTCGGCCACGGGCTCTTTTGATACCAGAGGGCAACGACCGCATCGCATCGCATACCCATTGTGCTGCGGCAGTCGTCGTCGGTCAGCTCGAGGCCGACTTCGGCGAAGACCTCTCGTTCAGCCTGCCGCCACAGCGGTTCGGAGTCCACCAGGAGGCCGTCCAAGTCGAAGATGGCCGCACGCGTGGGTGGACGGCGTTCGTTTCCAGTTTCTTTTTCGATTCGCTCTCGCCCCTCACCCAGCCTCGCCCTTCGAGCGGTGTGGCTTTCAGTGACTAAAACCGCCACTCCAGGCCGGCATTGACGCCGAATCCGCCGATATCCAACTTGACGTCGTCTTCAATCAAATCAAAGTCGTCGTACGTGATCGTGGCGCTGACGTCCCGGTACATGCCCTCGATGAAGAACCGGAAGGTATCGCCGCCGATCGTCGCACCCAGGGTTCCATAAAAGCCCCACTCGTCATCGACGTCTCCGAGATCTGCGTCGAACATGAAATAGGAAACACCGCCGGTGAAATAGAAAAGCTCACTGATGCTGACGCGAAACCCGAGATCCAACGCCGTGTTTTCAATCGTGTCAACGTCAAATTCCAACTCACCAAAATCAAAATCTTCACTCTCGAGATAGGCCGTGGCCCCAAACTCCCAGCCCAGGGTGTCGCTGGATGCGTAACGAACGCCGGCGCCGGTGAAGGAACCGACGTCACTGCTGTCAAGATACGCACCGAAGATCCTGAGATTGCCCGCTGATGCCGGAACGGCCACAAAAAACACCATTGCAACCAGCGCCACGACTCGAATCACTCGCCCAATGTGAAAATGCATATTCGTTCTCCTCCCTGTTTCGACCAGCATCATACCTGAGCCGGTGGGGGCTGGATCCAAGAGGTTCCAGAACCCTTCCGCCGACCAAAGACGATGACCCCTGAAACTTGAGGCGTGGCGGTTGGAGCGCTATGCTCCGGGGAGAGGAGAAGCCCCCGGCATGAAAGATTCAATCGACCACCGATCCCAAACACGCACCCCAGTGCTTTTTGGGACCGTCGCTGCCGTCACGGTCCTTCTCTTCCTAGGCGCCGGGTCCGCCCCGGCCTATGAGACTGACAAGGTCGCCCTGGTCATTATCGACGGGCTCCGATACTCGGAGGGGCTCGGGGATCCCGATCATCTGTATGTCCCCGAGATGGCTGCCCTGGCCCAGCAGGGCGCGATCATCGAACCGTTCATCAACGATGGATACACCTATACCTCCCGGGCCATCCCGGCGATCTGGTGCGGGGCCTGGACCGATGTCATTCCTTTTTCGGACCCCGACTGTGGTGGCAACTCCAACAACCACGCCCTGCTGCCTACCGTTTTCGAGTACTACCGCAAGCACCTTTCCCGTCCCGAGGAGGACTGCATCTATTTTTTGAAGGACGTCGGATGCCCTTGGAAGGCAAGCTTCGACACGGATTACGGCCCTGAATACTGGCCGCTCTATCACAGCGTCGGGACAACCGACCTCGACGTCTGGGCCCAGACCGAGCCGCTCCTGGAGCAGTACACGCCGTCGTTTTTCCTCTTATACCTGGCCTCGGTGGACCACGAGGGTCACTCTGGGGACTGGGATGCCTATGTGGACTCGATCTCCGTTGCGGACAGCATTGTGGGCATGCTGTGGGACTACCTCCAGGCCCACCCCTTCTACGCGGGGACCACCACTTTGATCGTGACCAACGACCATGGAAGGCACGACTATGACTTCTCCGGGCACGGGGACGGCTGCGACGGCTGCCGCACGATCCAACTTCTGGCCGTCGGACCCGACATCCAGCCCGGTCTCGTCTCCAATATCCCCAGGACGATTCCCGACATCGTTCCTACAATTGGAGAACTACTGGGTTTCCCGACCGAGGACTCAACCGGAACCGCGATGATAGAGATCTTGAAAACCGGAACCGGGGAACTGCAAATTTTCGCGGACGGTTTCGAGTCCGGCGATGCTTCGGCCTGGTCCCGAGACCGAATCATCGAAGAGGAACGGTGTCCGATCGATCTGTATTGATGATCCGGGGCGGTGGGTATCCACAAAGCGGAACTCCTTGACCCGAAAAAAGTCGGGAACGGGCTCGGGCTCGGGACCTACAAACAGAATCAACGCCCTTAGAATGGTCACCGGGAGGCAATCAATGCCCGTACTGCTCTTCGAACTCAACGGGCTCGCCACTGAGGTGAGCTACGACGATGGGATGAATTTCCTCGAGGTCCTGCGTGAAAACTGCGGCGTTACCTCGGCCAAAGACGGTTGTGCTCCGCAGGGTTTTTGTGGATGTTGCACGATCCTGGTCGACGGGCGCCCGGCACTGGCCTGTCTGACAAAGCCGGCCAAAATCAGCGGCAAGGCCGTCACGACTCTCGAAGGCCTGCCCGAAAAGATGCGCCAGACTCTGGCCCAGGCCTTTGTTCGCGAAGGCGCGGTGCAATGTGGCTTCTGTACGCCAGGCATCGCCGTTCGGGCCTCCTCGTTATTGGAGCGTCATCAGGCGACGGATCCCCAAGTTGT
>DAOWGJ010000115.1 GCA_030637505.1 Holophagae bacterium | reverse complement strand
GAAATGCCCAGATCGACGAAGGAGTGCACCGAGAAGTCGGAGAGCACGCCGGAGCGGGTCAAGAAGGTGGCGTAGACCACCAGCAGGTACGCAGCGACGGCCAGTACCAGGTTCAAACGACGGAATCGCTTGCGCCCTCGTTGCAGGAGAAATCCATGAGTCAAAGCCACGGTGACCAACCAGGGGACCAGGGAGGCGTTCTCGACCGGATCCCAACCCCAATAACCGCCCCACCCCAGGGTCTCATAGGCCCAGTAGCCACCCATCATGATCGCCGTACCCAGCGTGCCGACCGACAGCAAGACCCAGGGCATCGAGATTTTGGTCCACTCGTCGTACCGACGCATCCACAACGCAGCCAGGGCGAAGGAAAATGGAATCGCCAACGAGGCATAGCCGACAAACATCACAGGCGGGTGAATCACCATCCACGGGTTTTGCAGCAGCGGATTGAGTCCCGTCCCGTCCATGGGCACCATGGCCGAGGTCAGGCCCTGATGAAACCGGAATGGATCCTGCTTGAGCAACAAAACGACCAACGACAGCAGCGTCAGATTGTAAAAGATCATCACCCGCGATTCGTAGACCCGCGCAAACCGGAGCAGGGGCAGACCCAGCAGCGCCCCGCAAATGGTCCACAGGAGGAAGGACCCCTCCTGGCCACCCCAGAAGGTAGAGACCAGATAGTTGATTGGGAGAGAGTTGTCCGAGTAGGCATAGACATAGGCCAAACGGTAGTCGTGCGTCAGGATCAGATACATCAGCAGTGCCGAAGCCATGACAATACCGGCCGTCATCAAGACGTAGGCTTGGCGCGCGATGGCCCGCCAGCGGGAGGGGTCTTTGATGGCCAAGGCATAGGTCACGGTCGAAATGAGACCGAGTATAAAAACCATCCACATCAGCACGGTGCCTGGAAGGTACATGGGGACTCCTTAAGGAGCTGTCGGCTATCAGCCGTCAGCTATCAGCTATCGGCCACCAGTCTTCAGCTGGTAGCCAGGAAAAATCCAAATAAGAAAATGGAATGTCAAATGCCGTCACTTTCATTCAACGAATATCCATAACAAAAACACGATCGACCTTTAATCGCCAGTGCCTGCGGGCTGACAGCTGACAGCTGTAACCTGAGAGTTCCCGGCGGAGTCGGTCAGCTTCCATTCGGTTCCGGCTCCGCCGGGTCACGCTTCTTCGCTGTGTTGTGTCGGGTCGTCATCGACGCCCTGGTATTTGGACGGGCATTTAACCAGAAGTTGCTCCGCATTAAAGACCTCATCACGCCACGAACCCACGGCAACGATCTTGGTTGCCTCTTCGAAGTTCGCCGGCTTGACGCCGGAGTAGCGAACCGCCATCTCCACTCCCGCCTCGTCGAAAATGACGAAATGGAGTTCCTGGTCCTCGTCGATGTAGTCGGAGGAATTCTCCACCAGGCCGCCGGCAACCTGCACCCGTGAGGCGGTTTTCATCGCCTCTTCAAAAGAGACATAAGGCGTCAGGTTACTCTTGAAAGACGTCGCGCCGTAGGCCAAAAATGCAACGACAAGCGCACCGCCGATCACGTACCACAATTTACGTTGGCTCTTCGGATCACTCATTGCCCAACCTCCGTGCTTTTCGATCAACTGAAAAAACATAGCCGAACAGGGCAACCCAAATGATCATCGTCACGAGCGCGAGCCCGGTCAAACCACTCATCACAGCACCTCCTCTTGGCGCCGGTGCCGGATCCGTTCAATCCGGCACTCAAAACTGTAAATCCAGGCAGAGAGACCAGTGAAACCGGCCAACGAGGCCATCAGGGTCATCGTGTACCTGGGATCGAATTCGTTGGTCCCACGGGTGTTGATGATGGTGTCCGGGTGCAGGGACCAGTAGATACGAGGCACTACGAACACAAGAAAAGGGACGGTGACAAAAGCGAGGATCGCATAAACCGCCGCCAGTGCCGCCCGTCGTTCAGGATCGGGAACGGCCGACCTCAGGGCGAAGTAGGCCGCATAGATCAGCAACAGAATCGTGATCGACGTCTGCCGAGGATCCCAGTTCCAGTAGGCGTTCCACATGATGCGGGCGAAGATCGCGCCCGTCATCGTCGCCAAGACGGCGAACAGCAATCCCAAGCGTGAGGCCACCGCCGCGCGAATGTCGTCGGCGGGATCGCGCCGCATCAAATACCTGATCGAGTAAATGCACGAAACCAGAAATGCCAGGACGCAGACCCACGCAGTCGGCACATGAAAGAAAACGATGCGCGAACTCTCACCGATGAAACCCTCGGCGGGTTGAACCCAAAAAAACGACGCCCAGATCACACCGAGCATCCAGACGAACAGGAATCCCTTGAGGGCAGTACCGACCTTCATCTCACTCCTTCACAACTACAACCGCTTTCGACCTGAGTCTATTCTCTGCCTTCAGATACGACTCTTCGGCCCGGTAGGAAGAACGGACGAACGGCCCGGCAATCACCTCAAGGCCAAGGTCTCGCCCTCGTTGTTCCAACGCCTCGAACTCTTCGGGAGTCCAATAGCGCGACACCTCGACTTGTTGGGCGGTCGGTCTGAGGTACTGACCGATTGTCACGACCTGGCAGCCGGCCTCCTTGAGATCCCTGAGGACCAACTCGACCTCGTCCATGGTCTCTCCCAGACCAACCATCATCCCGGATTTTCGAATGATGCCCGGACCCCGTCCGGCCACGCGCCCCAGAACCTCCATGGCCCAGCTATATCGACCGGAGCGTCTTACCTCCCGATAGAGACGCGGGACAGTTTCCACATTGTGGTTGTAGACGTCCGGTCCGGCCTCGATGATCCGGTCGACCGCTCCCATGTCTCCTCTGAAATCCGGGGTCAAAACCTCGATTCTCGGCGTCGGATCCAAATCCGCCTTGATACCTGCAATCGCCTGAACGAAGCCGTCTGCACCGCCATCGGCCAAATCGTCCCGATCTACTGCTGTAATGACAACGTAGTTCAGGCCCATCGACCGAACGGCCTCCACCAGTTGGCGGGGTTCATCCGGGTCAAGGGCATCTGGGCGACCGTGGGCGATCGAGCAGTAGCTGCAGTTGCGGGTGCAAACTCGCCCGTTGATCAAAAACGTCGCCGTGCCATGACTGAAACACTCCGAGCGGTTGGGACAGCGTGCCTCCTCACAGACGGTATTGAGACCACCACTGCGCATCGTGCTCTTGATCTCATGCAACTGATCCAGTCGCAACTTGCGCCCCCGGATCCACTCCGGCAAGGCGGTCGCAGGGGCCCGGCCGCCGAAGCTCACGGTATGACAACCCAGGCATCGGGGAAACCGCCGGTCTGCATCCGGCGCATTACCCGCTCCGCCGAGGCATGATCCGGAAACGGACCAATTCTCAGTTTGAGCAAAATGCCTCCACCGGCCACTTGAGTCTCAACAATCTCATGCCCGGAGTTTGGGAAACCGAGGTCAACCAGATTGCGCCTGGCCTTTTCAATGGCCTGAATGCGGCTGGAAGCCAGCACCTGAACCGAGAAAACGGCAGCCTTTGGGGAGGCTCTCGGAGCGGGCGCCGTCGGAACCGCCGTCGGCTGGGGTACGTCGGTCGGTTGTGGGGCGGCCGTCGGTTCCGGGCGAGGTGTCGGTTCGACCACCTCCGCGACCGGCGTTACGGTCGGTTTTTGCGGATCCGGCGTCGCAACCGAGGCCACAACTTCGGAGCCTCGCGGATCTTCGACCTCGACCTCGGCGATCTCATTCCCTGCTCCGGCCACAGGCCCGGACCCGGCGCCAACGGATCCCCCGAGAGTTGACCACGCAGCCCCGTAGCCCCCGACGAAGGACAGAACCATCAACCCCGCCAGCGCCATCAGCAATATAGCCAGCCATCGCGGTGTCAGCTCGATCACGTAGTAGGTCTTGGACATGGCGTACTCCAATAAACTCACGGGGCCGAATGCGGCCCCGTGGAGAGTGTACCACCCAAGATACGTGGTTCCGCCGGGTAATGGGCTATGAGCCTGAGTCGAAGAATCTCTTGAACATGTTGATCGGCACCGGAAAGACGATCGTCGATGCGTTCTCCGTCGAGATCTCGGTCAAAGTCTGTAGATAGCGCAGCTGCAACGTCACCGGGTTTGACATAACATCGGCCGCCTCGGCCAGCTTCTTCGAGGCGATGAACTCACCCTCGGCGTGGATAATTTTGGCGCGCTTCTCACGCTCGGCCTCCGCCTGCTTGGCCATCGCCCGCTGCATATCCGGCGGCAGGTCGACGTGCTTGACCTCGACCATCGAGACCTTGACGCCCCAGGGATCCGAGTGCTGGTCGATGATTTCCTGCAACCGCACGTTGAGTTCTTCCCTCTTGGTCAGGAGATCGTCCAATTCGACCTCACCAAGCACCGAGCGCAGAGTGGTCTGGGCCAACTGTGAGGTCGCGTAGACGTAGTTCTCAACATCGACGATGGCCTTGACCGGCGACATGACGCGGAAGTAGACGACCGCGTTGACCTTGACCGAGACGTTGTCACGTGTGATGACGTCCTGCGGCGGGATGTCGTGGACAACGGTCCTCAAACCGATCTTGACCAGCCGGTCGATCGGCCACAAGACCAGCACCAGCCCGGGGCCCTTGGGCTCCGGCAGGACCCGTCCCAGACGAAAAATGACGCCCCGCTCATATTCGTTGAGAATCCGGATCCACCTGAAAATCAGAAAAACACCGACGAAGATCGCGAAGATGACGCCCGAACCCAAAAACTGCATATCCCCTCCTTCAAATCGAATCTAATGCTCTGCCGGCTCCCCACCCACCCTCTCGACCTCGAGACAGCGGCCGGCGACCGCCAGCACTCGCACTTCTTCATCTCTCACCACAGGCGGCCCCATCGTCCGCGCGTCCCACCACTCGCCGTGCACGGCAACCGTGCCGCGGGGATCCAGGTCCCGGACCACTCGGCCCACCTCGCCGACCAGACCATCTTTGCCCGTGGTCGGACGGCGGGAATGCGCCTTGAGAACCCTGGACAACAGGAAACCGGTCACCAAAGCCACCAACAGGGCCGTCGGAATGATCACGCCCAGACTGACCCGCATGTCCGGGACCGGAGAGTCAAACAGCATCAAGGAACCCAAAACGAAGGATACCAACCCACCAACCGTCAGCATGCCATACGAAGCCACCTTGACCTCCAACACAAACAAGAGCAGGCCGACAACGATCAGCGCCACGCCAGCCAGATTGACCGGCAGAACCGACAGCGAATACAGGGCCAGCAGCATCGCGATCACCCCCACGACTCCAGGGAAAATCGCGCCCGGGTGGGTCACTTCGACGTAGATGCCCAGCATCCCCAGGGCCATCAGCAGATAGGCGATATTGGGGTTTGCCAGCACCGACAAGAACCGCTCTGCAGACGAAGGTTCGGCCCTGAAAATCCTGGGCTCTTCGAGGTCCAAGGTCACCGTCGACCCGTCGAAGCGGGTAATTTCCCAGCCGTTGAGTTCTTCCAGGAGTTCGTCGATATTGTTGACCACGAGATCGATCAAACCCAGCTCAAGAGCCTCGGACGCGGTGTAGGACGCACTTTCGACGACCGCTTCGACCGCTTTTTCCAGATTGCGGCCCCGGCCCTCGGCCAGGGCACGGATCATCGCCGAGGCATCGTTGGTGACCTTGGCGTTCATATGTTCGCCGATGTCCTCGCCCTTGCCTCCGACCGGGTGGGCCGCACCGGTGTTGGTGCCCGGAGTCATCGCGGCGATATCAGCCGACATCAAGATGAAAAAACCTGCCGAAGCGGCCTGCGCGCCGCCAGGCGCCACCAGGATCGCCACCGGCACCTTGGAACCCGTGATCGTCGAGGTAATCCCGCGGGTGCTTTCGAGAAGACCACCCGGTGTGTCCAACTCCATCACCACCAGGTCCCGGCCGTCCCGCTCGGCCTCGTTAATCATCCGGGCGATGAACGACTGAGACGCCGGCTGGATCGTGTCATCGACCCGAAAGTGCAGGACATCAGCGGCAAACAGCGAACCCAAACCCCCGGCCAGTGACAGGACAACGGCGACGACCCGAGATGAGATTCGATGCATAGGATCATGATACATCGGAACGGGCTGAGGCAGAAGGAGAATGAACGGATGAAGGCTGGGATGGAGGGCCGGCTACAGTATTCAAACCCGAGAGCGCCCATTACCTCGAATCGGGGCGTGCCGGGTGCGGCTTTCTTCACCGGGCAGAACTCCCGACTATTCCGCCGTCGCGATGAAAGCCGACACCGGGCACGCCGCAGAGATCGTGATCAACAGGAAACTTTCAAACTGGGCGCTACGCTCATCGCGTTCGATAGAACGCGATGGCGTGAACCCACGGCGAGCGCTTCGGCGAACGAGTGTTGGCGACGCCGTAGGCCGCCGAGGTCCTTGCCCGGAGGGGCGGTCCTCCTCCCGATCCCAG
>DAOWGJ010000186.1 GCA_030637505.1 Holophagae bacterium | reverse complement strand
CCCGGGTTATGTGACCGCCCTTCTGGAGGATGCCCGAGGCCGCCTTTGGGTCGGCACCGGTGAGGGAGGCCTGCAGAGACTGGATTCCGACGGGCGGGTCGTCGAGCGTTTCATCCATGTCCCGGACGATTCCCGAAGCCTCAGTGACGACTATGTCAAAGCATTGGTCCAGGATCGCGACGGTACGATCTGGGTCGGAACCCGTTCGGGCGGGCTCAACGCCTACGACCCGATCACGCATCAGGGCCGCCGTTTTCTGCCCGACCCCGACGATCTTTCGGCAATCAGCCATCATTACGTGGCAACGCTCTATGAGGACAGCCGCGGGAGGCTCTGGATTGGAACCGGTGGAGGCGGCCTCAACCTCCTCCTCGAACATCATGACGGCACGGTGACCTTCGACCGGGTATCGACGGCCGATGGTCTGATCGACAACAACGTGATGGCGATCCTCGAAGATGACGACGGCAGCTTGTGGTTGAGCACAAAACGAGGTCTTTCACGATTCGACCCTGAATCAAAACGATTCTCCCACCTTTTCGTCGGCGACGGCCTTCCCGCTGCGGAGTTCGAACCCGGGGCGGCTGCCCGAACCGCGGAAACTCTGTATTTCGGATCAGTGCGGTGGTTGGCCGCCGTCCCTGCAGGAACCCCATTCCCACAACACCCACCATCACCTGTCGTCATCACCTCGATTCGTGACATCAACGGCGAATTGTTCGGGGAAGAACCGCAGTGGCGCCGCAAACACCTGGAGATTCCCTTCGACAGCTGGCTTTCTCTGACCCTGGCTGTGCTTGATTTCAACGCCGAGCATCACCACGCCTACCAATTCAGACTGGGAGACGAGGACGAGCCATGGGTGGATCTCGGCGCCCGACGTGAGATCACCTTCTTGGATCTCGACCCCGGAACCCACGAGTTTTCAGCTCGTGCTCGCAACTGTCAGGGCGTATGGAACGACATCACACAGACCCTGACAATCAACGTTCCGCCACCTTTTTGGATGACGATGTGGTTTCGGGCAGCCGTATTCCTCCTGGTCACAACCTTGATACTGGGATTTCATCGGGTTCGAACCATCGCTCTCAGGCGCCGCAATCTCGAACTGCTCGAGTTGCACGAGCAGCGGGAAAAGGCACAGGCCAAACTGGCTCAGGCCTATGACCGGTTACGCAGGCTGACGCGCAGGCTTGAAGCGACAAAAGAAGAAGAACGGCAAAGAATTGCCCGAGAGCTGCATGATGAGATGGGCCCCGCATTGACCGCTGTCATTATTAATCTTCAGCTGATGAGCGGGAGCAAAGACGAAGAGAAATCCGACAAGTGGCTCGTCGACTCCATCGAAATTGTTGACCGCATGGTGCAGCAGGTCCGTGATCTTTCGCTGGCCCTCAGACCCCCACTGCTCGATGAAGTCGGATTCCTTTCAGCAATACGAGGGTACCTCGAGACTCAGGCCGAACGTACCGGGCTCAAAATCCAGATCGAAGGTCCTCCTGAACTTGATGCTTTCCCTCCCGAAATCGAGATCACTGCGTTTCGTGTGATCCAGGAGGCCGTTTCCAACGTGATTCGCCACGCAGAATCCACCAAGGTGACGGTCTCCATCGAGCTTGAGGCCCAGACCCTGATCCTCTCCGTAGAGGACGACGGCATAGGCTTCGATACCCGCGCTGCGATGAACGCCTCAGCCCCCGGTTCAGCATTGGGCCTGGTGGGCATGCAGGAAAGAGTCCAGATTCTTGGCGGCGAATTTTCGATTGAGTCCAAACTCGGCGAGGGAACACGCGTCGACGTTCGCATCCCTGTGGAGGTTGAGGCATGAATTCGATCAAGGTCATTCTCGCAGACGACCACACCCTGGTCCGCGCGGGCATCCGCTCGCTGCTCGAATCCATTGACAGCGTCGAGGTCGTCGCTGATTGTGGGGATGGTCGGGAGGCATTGGACCTAATCGATGAACATCGGCCCGATGTCGCCGTCCTTGACATTGGGATGCCCGGACTCAACGGACTTGAAGTGGCTCGAAGAGCCGCCCAGACCTCTCCTCAAACACGGGTCATCATCCTGTCGATGTACGCCGACCCCAGTTACGTCCGGCAAGCCTTGAAAGCTGGCGTTTCCGGCTATCTGCTCAAGGGCGCTGCGGTCTCGGAATTATCCCTGGCTCTCAAGGCAGTGATGCGAGGCGAAAAGTACCTGACTCCCAAGGTGTCACATACGGTCGTTGAAGGCTTCTTGCGCGATGGCGATCAGGACGGAGAGCCCGTAGAAGAATTGACCGACCGCCAACGGGAGATCCTGCAACTGATCGCCGAGGGACGCACGACGCGCGAAATGGCCGAATTGCTCGATGTCAGTGTCAAAACCATCGAAACCCACCGACTGCGCCTGATGGACCGCCTGGGAATCCGAGACGTTCCTGGTTTGGTGCGTTTCGCGATCCGGGCCGGCTTGGTTTCGCCGGACAGTTAGCCACTTACCCTCGAACTGCTTCGAAGGTCGAAGCGGAATCGAAGGGTATGTGCTGTCAGCTATCAGCTGTCAGCTTAACCTCATGCAAAATGCCACAAGAAGAGCAGCCACAACAAGGCATATCAGGGCGATCTCCGGAGGAACGAAGGGAAGGTTCTCTCCGTTGTAGGGGTTTTCCCGATTGTCCGGCCGACGCCTTTCCATCACCATCAGTCTGTGATGAGCAACAGGCTTTCGCCGTGGCCCTGCCGAGTCCTTTTGGTTGACGAGAACGACGATTTTCTCGACGGCCTGACCGATTGGTTTGAAGGCAAACACGAGATCGAAGTTATCGGGCGGGCTCACTCGCATGCCGAGACGCTGAGAAAAATTGCTCACTTGAAGCCCGATCTCGTGCTTGTCGATATGGCCCTGCCGGATGGAGAAGCCTTCGACATTGTGCGGACTGTCGATGAACTTCCTGACCCGCCGTTGGTCGTCATGATGTCGTTCCACGAATCCGAACTCGTCCAGACCGCCGCCTCTTCAAGAGGCGCGGACGGTTGCATTACCAAGGCTGACATTCCGGAACACCTGGTATCTCACGTCGAGACGCTGATCGAACGCCGAGGATCGAACTCCATCAGGACTCGAGCTCCCGAGAACCAGCACCGGAGCAGTCGATGAATCCCAACACCAGGAGGATTGAAAAATGATGAAAATCTCAATGATCTACGGTATTCGATGCGTTTTCGCAGTCGCTTCGCTGGTCATCGCGGCCGGAGCGAACGCACAAGACGCCTCGTTCACCATTATTCCCGCCGCAAACACGACGTCCTATTCCGTCTGGGCCCGAGGGGTATCGGCTGACGGTGCGGTTGTGGTGGGCGTGGAAGAAGGTACCGTCTTTCGCTGGACAGAAACGGGAAGTACCGAATACCTCTCAGGCTCGAGTTGGCAGAATACTTTTGCGGCAGCCGTGTCCGCCGACGGCTCGACCATCATCTCTACGGTGGACGACGGTACCGGAGTTTTCTCAGCCGCCCTATTCACCGATGCGACCGGATGGATCAATATTGGTGGCTTGCAGCCCGACCCGCCCTCCGGGGGAGACGGACTCAGCACTGGCTATTCGATCTCCGGTGACGGCGCCGTGGCGGTGGGCCTCGCCTGGGTCGGTGGCGGCTGGGACGCAGAGGCATTCATCTGGAACGAGACCGATGGTATGACCGGCCTGGGAAGGCCGGTCGAAGCCAACAGCAGAGCCAACGACATCTCGGCGGATGGTTCTGTAATCGTCGGCTGGTACGAGCATGAGGTGAATCGCTGCCGTCGTCCTGCACGATGGACCCCCGACGGGACCGTCGACCTTTTCCTGGGGACCGAGATCTGCGGAGAGGCCCACTCCGTATCCACCGACGGCAGCGTGATCGTCGGCTCGGCGCTCGTGCCGGGTAACGATTATCCAACCGCGTTCCGCTACACCGATCAAGACGGTTGGCTCGATCTGGGAAAACTGATCGACCACCCGTTCCACTCGGCCCTGGCCACCGGCATCGCCGAGAACGGCACCATCGTCGGCCTCAGCGGAGACGAAGCCGGACAGATTTGGACCGGTTTCGTATGGACCCTGGAGGACGGCATGAAATCCATGACTGATGTTCTCACCGATCTCGGGGTTACTTCCCACGACGGCTGGTGGCTTGGAGAAGCACGAGACATCTCGGCCGACGGGACGACGATCGTCGGCACGGCGATAGACAACAACTGGTATCTCCGGGGCTTTGTGGCGACCATACCGGTCCCGGAGGTCTTTGCCGACACCTTCGAATCCGGTGACGCCTCAGGGTGGTCAGCCGTGGTCGGTGGACCATGAGCGGTATACCTGTCCTTCATGGGTCCAATGCGACACCGAATTTCGAGTATTTCTTAGCACAAATGGGGTTTTCGTCTTGGTTCGGAAACTCTTTTCGAGAAACCAATAACGAAAAAGGAGGAAGAAGAATGGTCAAGAGAATCCTGTGTATTGTTGCATTCGTGGGGCTGGTTTCCGCCGGGCCGGTGTTCAGCCAATGTGCTGACCCGGACAATATGTTGTCTTCAGATGCCTGCGGCTTTGACACAGCGGCATCGGTCGGCGATGGCACCGGCTGGTGGAACATGGAGCCGGAACTGCCTGGCGATCCCCTGTGGGGCACCGTGGCCCACTCCGCCACCGGCGGCCGGACCAGTCCGGGTTCGATGGTCGGAACCCCTTTCGACAACGGCCCGCCACCAATGGGATGGGGCAAACTGCTCGGCGCACGCTATTGCCTGGCCATGCCTGTGGCCGTCGGTGAGGTCATCGGCTTCGGCGGATGGGTCAACATCACCTCCGGTTCTGTAGGCTTCTGTAATACTGTCCTATTCACCTCGAACTCGGCAACGTGCGCGGGCGCGATCGACCAGGCCTGGAACGACAACTATTCCGTTCCGGACGCGACCTGGACCAAAGTCAACAACAACGACGCAACATTGACGGTCACAACGGCAGCGAGCAACGTTGAAATCCGTCTGAGCTGCTGGGCAAATATGTTCAATGACGACTTCATCGCGACATTTGACGATGCCTACATCGGCCTGAACATGGTTCCCGTCGAACTCCAGAGCTTTACGATCGAGTAAACCCCCCGCTCGATACACATCAACGCCCGCACATGATGGTGCGGGCGTTTTTTTCTCTCGTGGTAGATCGAAAGATCACTCCCGTTATTCCAACAGATCACCGGGCGTGCACCTGGACGCTGTGGTCATCGCCCTTCATCGTCGTTTCGAGGGCCTCCATCGCCTGCGTCCACTCTCCGGCCGAGATCGTCCGTGCCAGCAGCGGATAACGATCAGTCCGGGCGGCGAGGTGTTGCGGAGAGTACTGAGCCAACAGAGAGATTTTGACTCGGGGCGAGAGATTATCGGCAACCCACCGCAGAGTATCGGCGATATCCGCCAGGCCGCTGGGCAGGACCAGCAGCCGGATGAGAAGACCTCGGGTTAACGTCTGGTCGGCATCGAGATGCCAGTCGGCGCCGACCTGCCGGAACATCTCTTCGAGGGCCGCCCGAGCCCGGTCCGGGTATTCCGGAACACGGGAGTACTGGGCCGCTACATCGGCGTCGGCATATTTCAGGTCCGGCATGTAGACATCGACGACTCCGTCGAGCAGCCGTAGGACCTCGACCGAGTCGTAGCCGTTGGAGTTGTAGACCACAGGCAAACGGAGGCCTCGGCCGGAGGCGCGTACCAGCCCTCTGACCAGCTGCGGCACCTGGTGAGACGGCGAAACCCAGTTGAGGTTGTGGCAGCCGCGCCGCTGGAGGTCGAGGAAGATCTCGGCCAGATCGTCTTCGGAGATCCCCTGGTCAAGGAAGGCCTTGGGCCGCTGTGAAATCTCGTGGTTCTGGCAAAAGACGCAACGAAGATTGCAGTTGGCGAGGAACACCGTTCCCGAGCCCCGGCGTCCGGAGATCACCGATTCCTCTCCGAAGTGAGGCATGCACGACGCAACCACCGCCTCCGAACCCGTGGCACATTTCCCAAGCTCCGAGAACCGATCGACAGCGCACTGATGCGGGCACACCGTGCATTCGGCGAGCATGGCGTCGAGCACGTCGGCTCGACGCCCGAGCTCGCCTTTTTCAGCCAGTCCCACGTATGAGGGGCTCCTCATCTCACCCATGATGCCACGGGTATCCGGAGGAACCCAAAGTTAACGAAGGTCCAACCGCCGCCCGTCCCCGGTATGATGCCCCGCGATGCTGAGTGTTGATTACCGTTGTGACCCCTCTTCCTTCGCTGACGCCGAGGCGGTCTACCTCGAGGTGCGCCGTGCCGAGGGCCGGGTGTTGTCTCCGGAGGCCCTCCGAGAGCTTCCCCTGGTTGCGGCCGGCGACCCCCACGTCCGGGAATGGCGAATTCGAGCGGCCACGACTGACCGGTTGATTGGCTTCCTCAGGGGTCACCGACCTCACCCCCACATCCTCGACCTTGGCTGCGGCCCAGGGTGGATGACGGCTATTCTGGCCAGAGAGCTCGAGGCGACTGCCATCGGCATCGACTGCAACCGGTCGGAGCTCGAACGGGGCGCGGAGGCCTTCGGCACGGTCGAGGGATTGGAGCTGGTCTACGGTGACATTTTCGAGCCGGTCGTTGACCCGGCTTCCTTCGACATCATCATCGTTGCGGCCGCCTTGCAGTACTTCCCCGACCCTCATGCACTCCTGATCCGATTGCTGGACCTGCTCAAACCCGGCGGCGAGATCCTGGTCGCCGACACCCCTCTCTACCGGCGTGAGGAGATCCCGGCCGCCGCCGAGAGAACCCGGGCCTACTACACCGAACTCGGCTTCCCCCGGATGGCCGAGCACTACCACCACCACGCCCTTGACGATCTGGCCGCCTTCTCCCCTGGGATCATTTACGATCCACGGTCGATGCTGTCCCGTATCGGCCGCACCGTTTTCCGCCGCCCGCTCTCGCCCTTTCCCATTCTCCGGATCTCCCGGCCCGAGAAGCCATGATTTCTTCCCTGCGACGTGTGGTGACTCGGACCCTGACAATGCTCCTGGAACGGAAGAAATTCACCTTCTACGGCGGGTCCTACACTGTGTCGGAGGGCGTTCTCAATCCGACACTGTTCCGCGCCTCGTTGGTCTTCGCTGCCGAGGCCCTGAATGCCGCGGGATCGCAGTCGATCGACATCCTGGAATTGGGCAGCGGGACCGGCCTGGCTTCGGTCGCCCTGGCCCGCAGAGATCACCGTGTGACTGCCGTCGACCGATCGTTCGAGGCCGCTTTCAACACGGCAGTCAACGCAAAGAACAACGGGGTGATCGTTCGGTCCGTCTGTTCGGATTGGGATACCGCCCTCGCACCGGATCTCACTTTTGACCTGGTGGTCATGAATCCACCCTTCCTGCCCTCCCCGACACCGGTTTTCAACGATGCACTGTGGGGAGGCCCGGACCTCATTGTCGTTCAGGCCGCCTTGAAGGCTGCTGCACGCCGCATTCGTCCCGACGGCCGGGTCCTGCTGCTGACGTCAGACCACAGCGGGCGGACTGACGTGCTGCGGGCCGTCAGAGCGTCGGGGCTGGCCCCCGTCACCAACCGCGTCGTTCGGCACTGGGGAGAAGAACTCCACTTTGACCTGCTGACTCGGCTACCCTGGGACTCTCAGCGATGAAGACGAGCATCATCATTCCGATCTTTCGAGGCGAGAGCTATCTGCCCGGTTTGTTGCAGGCGATCGACGCGCAGGATCTTGACAACCTCGAGGTCCTTGTCGTTGAAACGGCGCCCGGAGGAATCTGCCGAAAGGTGGCCGAGAATCACGGCGCCCGATGGATGGCGGTCGAAACTGACACGTTCGACCACGCCGGGACCCGAACGATGGCCGCCCGAATGGCTCGGGGCGAGGTGCTGATCTTCCTCTCCCAGGATGTCCTGCCCACAGCCCCCGACACCTTCAGCACTCTTGTCGAGGGTCTGCTTCATGACGAGGCCCACGGCGCGGCCTACGGACGTCAAGTCGCCCCGGATGACTCGCCACCCTTCGCCACGATCAAACGCGGCTTCATCTATCGCAACGAGTCCCGTGTGCGCTGGCCGTCTGACCGCGATCGACTGGGATTTCACACCGCTTTTCTCTCGAACGCCTTTGCCGCCTACCGGCGTGAGGCGCTCGAAGCGATCGGCTGGTTCGGGGAGCGAGCCCTGATGTGCGAGGACGTCGGCGCCGGGGCCCACCTGCTGCTGGCCGGCAGGGCGATCGCTTACGTCGCCGACGCCGTTGTACGCCACGACCACCCGACAGCCCTTGCCATCGAGGCCCGGCGCTACTTCGACATCGGCGCCAGCCACCGACACCAACGCTGGATCCAAGAGCGCTTCGGTCCACCTCGGCCTGAAGGCACCCGGTTTTTCGCCTTGGGTGTCCGGCATCTGATCAAAAAACGCCTGCCGCAGCTGGTGCCGGTCTTCGCTGCCCGATGCCTGGTCAAACTGATCGCCTATCGGTTGGGGAGAACACACCACCTGCTGCCCCAGAAGTTGAACTCTCGGCTCAGCAACTTCCCCGGCTGGTGGTTGCGCAGTCCCTCTCCATGACGGCAACCGCGGCACACGCCAACCACAACAATGGCACCACCCGGTCCGGCCATCCCCTTTCGAAGTTCGCGCCTGAGATGCCGACGAAGACCGCAACGGCCACCCACAAAATACCGATCGCCCGATCAGTTCCTCATCGCTGTCGCGACCAACTGAGCCAGAAACTCAGATCCCTCCGGTGTCAGATGAGGATCATTGGTCGAATAGAGCCGGACGCCGTCTGATTCTGCCTGTTGCATGGCCGGCAGGGGGTCGATGACACGAATGGAGGGCTGATCATTGAGGGTCTCACGCACCCTGGCAACGAATGGCGTCGGCGATCGCGTCAACAGGTCTTCGTTCGCCCATCGGGCGCCCAGTGCCGTGAATCGCTCCCGATAGATCGGAGCGACCTGGATACAGTGAGGAACCACCAGAATCACCAAGTCTGCCTCACTCATTCGGCACCGCTCCACCAGAAGGCTCAGGCCCCTCCGGTACTGCCGCCAGGCTGCCTCCATCGACGCCCCCTCAACCAGGATCTGTCGTTCAACATGGTAGGGGTGCAATCGTGAGAGCCATCGGTCTCTCGGTGAATAGCGATCGACAGTGAACGCCGCGGACACAGCCGCTTCGGCAGTCTCGGGGTCAGACGGCACGAGGGCTGCCAAAGCCGCGGCCCGGTGATTGAGAAACCACGGGGCAAAGAAGCCGGAGTCAACGATCCTCCAGTAAACCCGTCGGACAACACCGGCCCCTTTCGCCTCCCGCGGATGCCGGAGGTCCAACAAATCGTTGCCGACATAGGTCTGATAGACGACGACGTCTGGGTGATACTGACGGAACCGGAGTCTGGAAATTCGTTCGGCATGGGTGATGGTCGTCCCGCCGACACCGCCGTTGACCACCCGCCAATCTTCGCCCAGTATCGAGTTCAGATCGGAAGGCCAACTCCCGGCGCCGGCTGTGAAACTATCACCCAGGGCCAGAAGCGTGGATCGCTGAGCCCCTTCGTCCACCAGACCCGGATTGAAAGCCTCGAACTCGGCCCGGTGGGGGTCCGGCCACTGGAGACGATAGCTGATTTCGACAATCACCAGGACCACCAATACGACGATCACCAGCCCGATGCAGAAAGCCCCACCCGTCATCGTTACCGATCGCAGAGTCCACCGTCCAGACCTTCCTGTCATGGTGGCATTATCCACCGACTCTTGCCCACTGCCAAAGCAGGTGGGGTGTCCGGTGTCCAGGGTCACAAGGCGATCGGCCAGAAACCGGCCGGCCCGGACGCTGTTCCTGAACCTGCCATCCGACGCTGAAACTGTCGCGGCCCCTGATGCTGTCCACCGCCCTCATGGACAGACTTCGCCATGGCCCGATACAATCCCCAACAACAATGCTTGAGCACCTTCCCACCGCCGCCCACGATGACGCGCCGTCACCACCCCAACCGGCTGCCGACCGGTATCGGCGGGCGATCCTGCGATCCCTGATCTACTATGGGATTTTTCGTTTTCCTCTGCGCATCGAAGAGCTCTACCGGTTTTCGGAGGTCCCGTGGCCTGACCTGGAAACGCTGGAAACTGAGGCCTTTTCATTGGTTCATCAGGGGCTGATCACGAGGGACGGTCCGTGGGTCCATCTCGGGGATCCGACCCTTGTCGAGGAGCGGGTCGAGGCGGAGGCCCGGGCAAAACGCGTCATGCCGCGAGCCCTCAGGCGCTCCCGTTTGATCGCGCGCTTCCCCTTCGTCCGTGGCGTCGCCCTCAGCGGAACGATTTCCAAGGGCGTTTCTTCCCGCGGTGACGATGTCGACTTCTTCGTCATCACCTCTCCCGGGCGACTGTGGATTTGCAGGGTCCTCCTGATGGGCTTCAAGAAAGTCTTCCTGCTCAACTCCCGCCGGACCTTCTGCATCAACTATCTGGTGACCGAGGACAACCTCGAGGTCCCGGACCACAACCTCTTCACGGCGACCGAGATCGCATGGCTGATGCCGACGGTCAACCCTTCCCTGTTCGACCGTTTCGCCGAGGCCAATCGCTGGGCTGATGAGTTCCTGCCTCAATGGAAGACCGACCATTCGTCAAAGGCCGGGCCCATGCGGGTCTGGGGTCCCGCCAGGGCAATCGAATATTTTCTGTCCGGCGCTCGTGGAGACTCGCTGGATGATGATTGCCACGGCTTGGTGGAGCGCCACAATCGAAAGCGCTATAGCCACATCGAAGGGGCCGAATTCGACCTGGCGCTCCGTACCGCCAAAAACGTCTCCAAGCACCATCCCAAAAGTCTGCAGGCCCGCATCCTCGAGCAATTCGATCAACGGATACTGGAATTCGGACAGCAGCACGGTGTTGTTCTCACCTAGCGACCAATATTCTCTTCCCCCACTCGTACTTTCTCCGTTTGGACCGCAAACAGTGGAAGGCCGCCAAACCTTATCCGCCGTTGGCCACCCTCTACGCCATGGCCTGGTTGCGCCGACATGGGCACGACGTAGCCTTGCACGACACGATGTTCGCCACCGGGCCCGACGAACTGCGGCTTGCCCTCAAAGACCACCGGCCCGACGTGCTGGTGATCTACGACGACGGCTTCAATTGGCTGACCAAGATGTGCCTGTCGACGATGCAGGAGGCGGCCTTCGAGATGATCCGCTCTGGAAGGGAGGCCGGATGCCGGGTCCTGGTATGCAGTTCCGACGCCTCGGATCACCGCCTGCGTTATCTGCGACACGGCGCCGACGCCATCATCCTGGGAGAGGGAGAAATCACCCTTGGTGAGGTCATCGAGGCCTGCGAATCTGACGCGGGCGCCGATCTCGAGGCAATTCCCGGCCTGGCCCTCCTCAAGGGCGACGAGGTTATGCTCTCACCGGCACGAAAGACGCTCAGGAAACCCGACACGCTCCCTCGGCCGGCGTGGGATCTGGTCGACCTCACGCCCTACGAAGAGATGTGGCGCTCCCACCACGGCTATTGGTCTCTCAACCTGGTCTCTTCCCGGGGTTGCCCCTACAGCTGCACCTGGTGCGCCAAGCCGATCTACGGCGATCAGTATTTTCTGCACTCGCCCGAACGGGTGGTCGAGGATCTGGCCTGGCTCAAGAAGCGCCACGGCTTTGAGCACGTCTGGTTCTGCGATGATATTTTCGGCCTTCGGGCCGACTGGCTGGAGGGGTTTGCCGACGGTCTCGAACAGCGCCAACTGGAGATCCGCTTCATGATCCAGGCCAGGGTCGATCTGCTCGCCAGGCATGAGATTGTCAACCCGATGGTGCGTGCCGGTTTGGACACAGTGTGGATGGGTGTCGAATCAGGCTCTCAGAAGATCATGGACGCGATGGCCAAGGGCATCACGGTCGAGCAGGTTCGCGAGGCGACCGGACTCCTCAAAGCCGCCAATGTCCGCGTCGCTTTCTTCCTCCAATTCGGCTACCTGGGTGAGGAAAAACACGACATCGAACAGACACTCGACCTGGTCCTCGAGCTGCTGCCGGACGAAATCGGGATATCGGTCTCCTACCCCCTGCCGGGAACGCCGTTTTACGACACGGTCCAGGCGCAGATGGGGGCCAAGACCAACTGGACCGATTCCGGCGACCTGGCAATGATGTACCGAGGCGCCTTCAGTCCGCAGTACTACCGCCGTCTTCATCGCTACGTCCACCGTCGTTTCCAAACGGCACGAGGATTTGAGAGCCTCCGAGCTCTCGTCAAGGCCCCGTGGCGTCTCGACCGGCGCCTGCTTCGCAGCGCGGCTGCGACCGCTTTCCATGGACCGGCGGCCCTGGTAGGCAAGATGCGCCTCAGGCGACTCGAAGGGACATGAGTCGGAGCGCCTTTGACGCTGTAGCACCAGGCTACGACCGGGTTTTTACCGACTCGGCGGTCGGCCGGGTCCAGCGTCTGGCTGTTCACCACTACCTCGATCGGCGAGTGTTCGGTGAAACACCACTGTCGATCCTCGAACTGGGCTGCGGCACCGGCGAAGATGCCCTGCTGTTCGCTCGACGCGGCCACCAGGTCACGGCCACGGATTTCTCTACCGCAATGCTCGAACAAACCCGGGCCAAGGCGCAGCAGCACGATCTCGCCCAATCGATTGAAGTTGCCGCCCTGGACCTTGGCCACGCGGTTCTTCCCATACCGGAACGCCCCTTTGACCTGGTTTTCTCCAACTTCGGGGCCTTGAACTGTATCGACGAGGATGCCCTTCGAAACCTGGCCGAACAACTGGCCCGAGTCACCGAGGCGGGCAGCCACGTAGTCGTCGTTGTCATGCCCCGGGCCTGCCTCTGGGAAAGTCTTTATTTTCTCCTGCGCGGCCGGCCCCGCAGCGCCTTTCGCCGGCTCAGAGGCGGCCCGGTCTCGGCCACGGTCAGCGAGGCGTCGGTCTCCACCTGGTACCACAGCCCCCTTGAGATCACGCGCGCTTTCAAGGCTTTTTTCAGACGACGGGCGGTCGTTCCCATCGGCTTTGCAGTCCCCCCCTCTTTTCTCGAGCCCTGGGCCACCCGCCACTCCCGCGCACTTGCCGTCCTGGCGAAGACCGACCAGATCCTCCGACCGATCGGACCGCTGGCTTCGATCTCCGACCACGCCCTCATCCATCTGGAGCGAATGTGAAGACCACCCTGAAGAAACTCAACCGGAGGGCGTTCCCGGGGCATCTCTTCTACCCTCCGGAATGGATCGTGCTGGGCGTCAATAACGCTTGCAACCTCCACTGCAAAATGTGTGACGTCGGCCTCGGCAACACCGACACCGTATTCGGGCGCAACCTGACCGGAACCCGGCCGATGAACATGTCACTTGAAATGGTCAGATCGATCGCAGATCAACTGGCTGAGACCTGGCCTTCCACTCGCCTGGGCTTCGCCTTCACCGAACCCTTGATCTGGCCTCCGCTGGTTGACGCCGTGGCCTACGCCGAAGGCCGAGGCATCGGCACGGCCGTCACGACCAACGGCCTGACTCTCGACGACCTCGCCGAACCGCTGTCAGATGCCGGTTTGACGGAACTCTACCTGTCGCTCGACGGCACCGCCGATGTTCACGACCGGATTCGGGGACGACAAGGGGCCTTCGGACGGGCAATGACCGGCGTTGAGAAGATGCTCGGCCGAATACCTCGCCCACGGATTTCAGTCTTCTGCGTGATCACGCCATGGAATATCGACGACCTCGAGCCCTTCCTCAAGGAAATGGCCGCCCTCCCTCTGGAAACTGTGGGCTTCATGCACACCAATTTTACGACGCAAAAGGTCGCCGACACGCACAACGCTCTCTGGGGGCAAAACTATCCGGCCACCCCCTCCAACATCGGCCCTTTTGACCCCGAGGATATGGATCTGAAGAAGCTTCAGGAGGCCATCACCGGTCTCAAGGCCTTCTCGGCGCCGTTCGACATCAGTTTCTCCCCGAAACTCGACACCATTGAACAGCTTGAGCGATTCTATCTCCGGCCCGACATCTTGATCGGCTCATCCTGCAGCGACATCGACCGGACCCTGATGGTCAAGTCCGACGGCCGTGTCATCCCGTGCCACGGACGGTGCTACGACCTCACCATCGGCAATATCGCCGAGCAGACCTTGACCGAGATCTGGAATTCCGGGGCCATCGCCGGCCTTCGGCGGGCACTCCGATCTGCCGGTGGTCTGCTGCCGGCCTGTTCAAGGTGCTGCAGTGCTTTTTAGCCAACCTTCGCCGTGGCGGACAGCCATCATTCTCTTTGCGGGAGCGCTGGTGATTCGAGTGATCGCCATCGTTGCAACCGGCTTCGACGGCCTCTACGGCCAGGACGCCTATGCCTATTTCGACCAGGCCATGGCCCTGCGAGCCGCCCTCCTCGAGGGGATTGCGGTACCCCCGGGCTTTCTTTGGCCACAGGGTTATCCGGCCCTGGTGACCCTGATGTCTTTGGCCGTCGGGCCCAACCTGTGGGCCGCGCAGTTGGTGTCCTTGTTGATGGGTTCGTTGGTCGCCCCACTGACTTTTCTCGTCGGGCGGAGACTGTTACCTTCCGGAAATGAAGGGGCGGCGGTTCTGGCCGCCGTTCTCACCGCAATCGGCGGGCAAGCAGTGCTCAGCTCAATCGTCAGTATGTCCGACGCCAGTGCCATGGTACTGATCCTCCTTTCGATGTGGACGGCCCTTGAGTTCAGGGACGCTCCACACCGCCCGTCGCTGTTGGTCCTTGCCGTCATTCTTGGAGGCGCAGCCATGGCCACTCGTTGGGCCTCGATGTTGGTTGGGCCGGCGCTGGCAGTGCCTGCACTGGTGGCCCTGACCCGAGGCCGACGCCCCCGCTGCGCACTGCCCGCGCTGATCACCACGGCCTGCGCCGGGTCGGGGGTATTGCTCTTCGTCCTCCTCCACGTCGAAGCCTTCGAATTTGCCGGCTATTTTCGGGGCTGGAGTCTCCTCAACACGGTCTGGGGCCCCATCCCCCAGATTCCTTCGGATTCTCTGGCGGCCAAGGCGCCCGGTCTCCTCTACTCCCTCGCGCCGCTGTACCACCCCGCGTTTCTCGGACCGTTGCTGGGTCCTTTGGCCGGCTGGGGCCTGTGGCGACTGTGGCGAGATCACGATCGTATCTCCTCGCTGACGTTGGCACTGTGGGCCGGCATTCCGCTGTTCTTTTTCGCAGGTTTCTTCATTCGAAGCCTGCGTTTCTGCCTGACAAACGCTGTGCCTCTGACGCTTCTGGCGGCCTGGGGGGCATGGACTCTGGTTCCCAAACCCATCGCGGGCAGAGTCGCTCGGGCGTTGATCGCCCTTTCCCTGGCGCTGATCACCGCCTGGAGCGCCGTATCCGTGTCTCGATTCACCGGGGCACAGGCCCGGATCAAGAGAACGGCGGAGGCCGTTCAATCCCTGGCTCCCGACGATGCCGTCGTCCTGGCCTTCGAAATCACCGCAGCCCTGGTTCACAGGACCGATCTCGAGGTCGTCGAACTCTACTTTGAAAACGCTGCCTCTCTGGAGACCCTGGTCGCCAACGGCCGTCCCGTCTACCTCCTGACGCGGCCCGATCACATCGAGGCGCGCTGGCACGACCAGGCGCCCGGGATCAACACCCGGTGGTTGGAACGACACGGCTTGCTGCAGGAGATCGAGGCGTGGGGTCCTTATAGACTCAGACGATTCGAGAAGGACAACTCCCACCGAGCCGACCATCCCAATGCGGAGGCGGCCTCGTGACAGCCCCGGCCCCACGCCGCATCCTGCTGGTGACGCCTGGCTTCCCCGCCGACGAGCGCGATTCGCTGTGCATTCCGCCGCTGCAGTTGATGCTGCGCGAACTCAAGGGCCGCCGGCCCGATCTCGCGTTGTCCGTCCTGGCTCTCCACTACCCAGCCGAGATCCGAAGCTACCGGTGGCACGGCATCGAGGTCCGGGCCCTGGGCAGGGCCAATCACAGATGGCCGCTGCGTTTGATCGACCTGGCACGCGCCCGCAGGCTGGCCGAGAGGCTCCACGCCGGACAACCCTTCTCGCATGTCCACGCTCTCTGGCTCAGCGACGCCGCCCTGGTGGCCTCGTCAATCGCCCATTCGTGGTCCTGCTCGGCAAGCGTCACGGCGATGGGTCAGGACGTCCTTCCGGCCAACCGATATTCCCGCCGCCTGACCCGGGGCGCCGCCCAACTGGTCGCCATTTCCGATCGAGCCGCGGTCATCCTCGAACAGTCGGCCGGAAGAAAACCCGATCGCGTCATCCCATGGGGCATCGGACCTCCACCGGATGTGCTGCCCCAGTGGGATAGCCGACCGATCGACGTGCTGGGGGTCGGATCCCTGATCGACCTCAAGCGGTGGTCACACTTGCTGGAGGTATGCGGGCGCCTTGCGGCGAGCGACACAAACCACCGAACGGTTCTGGTGGGCGACGGACCTTTGAGGGCATCGCTTGAAGCGGAGGCCCGGGAGCGTGGTCTGTCCGACGCGCTTGTCTTCACCGGAGAGCTCCCCCGCTCTGAGGTCCTGCGCCTGATGGAAAAGGCCCGGGTGCTTCTCCACCCCTCGCGGTTCGAGGGCCAGGGCTTCGTCTTTGATGAGGCCCTCTCCCGAGGCATGTCCATCGTGTCTGGCCCGGTCGGCACGGCCACCCCGTCTGAGAGATGGCGGGTCACCACCTCCGAAGCACTGGCCTCGGAGTGCTCCGATCTCCTGCGCCATTCACGTCCCACCACAGGCCTCACCCTGCACCCGCTGGAAGACACCGTCACAGCCTATGCAGAACTTTGGGGAGTGGAGCAGTGACCGGGCTCGGCCTGATGTCCCGGGCGGCATTCGGCCTGCTGCTGGCCTTTGTCATCGGCTGGTATTGGATGCCTTCGGCCTCGGCGCACGCGAGCGCGCCCCACAACCTCTTCTTCTACCTCATGGTCATGCCCGGGCTCTGGATTGTCTTCGCATTTCGCTGGAAAAGACCTCTTGAACTCAGTCCGCTCGTTCTCGCATCGGGAGCCTTCATTGCCTATCTCGGGGCGTCGGTGCTCTGGGCTCACGAACCGATCCAGAGGCCTCTGGAAACCGTCGGACTGCATGCTCTGGCAACCGCAACATTCGCCCTCGGTGTATCTCGGCTCTTCAACAAGTCTCGCCTCGCGCTGTTTCGAACGGTCGTCGTCATCGCCGCAACCTCGATCACCCTGGTGTCGATCGTTGCCTGGCTCTTCGGCCGGGCCTACCATGTCGGCCGGCTGCACTCGGCGATTCACTTCGAGCACCCCAACCTCTTCGCCCAGGCTCTGGGCTTCGCCGCCCTGATCGCCCTGGGGTCGGCCCTTCGGTCCCGGACACAAGCCTCACGCATCGTGTGGACGGCAGCCCTCGGTCTTCTCGGGCTGGGGATTTTCCTGACCCGAGGTCGAGCCGTGATCCTCGCGGTGGTTGTTGCGGGCCTCATCAGCATCGCCGCCCATCGGGGTCGACGGGCCTTAGCCGCAGCACTGGTTTTCATCATCATCGTCTTCGGCAGCTTCCTCACCGGCGGGCCGACGTTCGTGGCCTTCATCGAACGCGGCGACGCTGGCCGGATCCAGATCTGGAAGACGCTCCTGGAAAGAACAGCCGACCGGCCCATCGTCGGGGCGGGCATCAATGCCGACGACGACGTCGCTTTCCCGCCAGGATCTGGGGATTTCCCCAGAGGATTCACCGTCCCCCATGCCCATAGCGCAATCATCGGCACCCTCTACTACGGGGGCCTGGCCGGGTTGGCCCTGTTGCTCACGGTGATGGTCCTGGGTCTGAGGACCGGCCGGCGCAACGCACGAGTTGACGGCGAGTGGGATCCCCTGATCCTCTTGGTCTTCGGACTCTTCTGCCTGACGGTCGACGGCCACCGGTTGATCTCTGAACCTCACCTCTCCTCGTGGTTGTTGTTCTGGCTGCCGATCGGATTGATCGCCGCAGGCCCCTTCGGCCGTCACAATGATCCAATCACCGAACCCGCCGGCCCCGCACTGGATGAGGGCGCCCAACGGTCCGGTATTTCGCTCGGCGGCGCGACGGTTATCCTCCTGGTAGTCGCCGCCCTGCTGCTGCGAGCGCCCCACATGGGAGAACAAATCGACGGTCCCCATACCTGGAGGCAGTGCGACACCGCCCAGTACATCCACGCCTTCTATACCGACGGCATCGACCTCCTGCACCCCTCGGTCTGTTGGATGGGAGACCACCGGACCCTGATTCTGGAATTCCCTCTGCCCGAAGCCGTGTCCGCCGTCGCCTACCACCTCTTCGGTCCGGGCCACGTCACCGCACGCTGGGTGACCCTGATCTTCTTCATCGGATCGACCCTGTTTCTCTTCTTGTTCGTACGCTCGATCACCGACCGTGAGACCGCGCGCCTTGCTGCAGTGATCTCCATGATCGTGCCGCTGGCCCTCTTTTATTCGCGGGCCGTCCAGATCGATTATCCGGCCCTTTTCTTCACCCATGCCATGGCATGGCTGTGGGCCGAAGCCATCAAACGAAACTCAGGGGCCTGGCTGTGGATGGGCTCGATTCCCGCCGCCCTCGCCTTGATCATCAAGGCGCCGTACGTTCTGCCCTTCGTCCCCCTGCTGATCTGGATGACGATCTCACGCCGCCGCTGGAAACTGGTCTTCAGACATGCTCCGGCGCTGATTCTGCCCATCCTGGCCCTGGCGGCGTGGCAGTGGCACGCAATGACGGTCAATGGTGCGGCGCCCGACTGGTCGTTCATCCCGACCTATCGACACTTTACGAACAACGCGCATTGGTATTTCGGGCCGTTGTCCATGCGGCTGAACCCGGCCCACTGGCTCGTGCTCAGCCAACGCTTCGTTTTTGAGATCACGGGCTGGATCGGTCTGGGCCTGGCTCTGGTCGGGTTCTTCATCTCCGCTGCCCAACGCCGTTGGAACCTGCTTTGGTGGATCGCCGGCGCCGGTCTCGCCATCCTGGTCTTTTTCAATCTCAATATCATGCACAACTACTACCAGCTGGCTCTCGTCGCCCCGGCATCGGCCGCCATCGCACTGGGAATTCTTCACATAACCAGGCTCACCAGTACGAAACCGGCCGTTCAACATGTGGTCACTCTGGCCCTCGTACTGATCGTCGGGTTTGAGTCGGTCAGGTGGTCAGAGGAGCACTACTACGAAGTCCTGGAACCTCTGAGGTCGGCCGGCCTCGCCATCGGCGCCGTCATTCCCGAAGGGGAACTGGTCGTGGTCTCCGCCGGGGGGCTGGATCCCCGATCTCCCCACCTGCTCTACCGCGCCAGACGCTACGGCTGGTCGATTCCGGATCGAGACCTGAAGCCCGACCTCGTCGAACGGCTGGAGGACGAAGGCGCCGCCTGGCTGGCTGTCGTCGCGCCTCAGCCGCCCTCCGGTCCGCTCGGACTGTGGCTGGGTGAACTCCCGACCCGAGTGCTGACCCTGCCCGGAGGCCAGGCCCGACTCTTCGTCTATCACCTGGCCGGTCGGCCCCCGCCGCTCTTTGCAGACGGGTTCGAGGAGGCCACCACCAACGGGTGGCCTGTAGGGCCTTGAACCCCGGGAAATCCCCCCACCGAATGGCATCCACGGTTTTCCCCCGGCAGGTCTCCCGACCGCGAGGTCACCGCGGGAAAAGCGGTATGATCCCCCGGCAGACGGCTCAGCACTCGATCCGTCCACCGTTTACAATTCCTCGGAGGACCCCGCATGACCACGAGCGCAATTCGAAAGCGATTTGGCGGCATTTCCCACCTGATCGGCAATACGCCCCTTCTCGGCATCGAATTCACCTACCGCGGTGAGAACCGCGTGATCTATGCCAAGGCCGAGAACCTCAACCTGACCGGCAGCATCAAGGACCGAATGGCGCTTCACATCCTCCGCCGAGGTTACGAGAGGGGGACTCTCGAGCCCGGTGACCGCATCATCGAAGCCACCAGCGGCAACACCGGCATCGCTTTTGCGGCGATTGGGAGGGCGATCGGACACAAGGTAACGATCTTCATGCCGGATTGGATGAGCAAGGAACGAATCGATCTGATCAGGAGCCTTGGGGCCGATATCAGACTGGTCAACAAAGAGGACGGCGGTTTTCTCGGCAGCATCGCGATGTCCGAGGATCTCGCACGAGAAGAGGGTTCAGCCTTCTTGCCGAGACAGTTCTCGAATGCCGACAACGTCAGCGCTCATTTCTCCAGCACGGGTCCCGAGATCTGGTGGCAGCTCCAATTTCACAATCTCCGGCCGGATGCCTTTGTCGCGGGCGTTGGCACCGGAGGCACCGTCATGGGGGTCGGGAAGTTCCTCCAGAGCGTTCATAAGGATGTTCGGCTTCATCCTCTCGAGCCGGCAAACTCCCCCACTCTCTCGACAGGCCACAAGGTCGGCAAGCACCGTATCCAGGGCATTTCGGATGAATTCATCCCTTCCATCGTGGACCTCGATTTTCTCGATCGGACGGTCGGCGCGGATGATGGCGACGCAATCTTGATGGCACAAAAACTCGCGTCGCGACTCGGGGTCGGTGTCGGGATCTCGTCTGGTGCGAACTTCCTCGGTGCGCTCCAGATTCAAAACGAACTCGGTGGGAAGGCGGTTGTGGCAACCGTTCTCCCAGACGACAACAAGAAATACCTCAGTACGGGGTTACTGGGAGAAGAGCCGGTCAAGGAGGGTTTCCTTTCACCGGATATCGAACTGCTCGGCTACAACGCATTCAAACGGGTTTGCCACACGTGCTGCGACCCCAATGAATGCGCCGAGGCACTGTCCACGGTCCAGTGGTCCCAGGCCTTCGAACTTCCGCACTGCCCGCGCCGCCAGGACTGAGCGTCAGCGGCCGAAGAAATGGGTGTCGGCGTTTTCAACCCGAATCTCGAGATTGTCGGGTTATTGCAGCCAGTGCCCGACGGCGACTCCGACGAAGGTAGCCACTGCGTAGCCCAGGGTGCCGCACAGAATGGCCGGTATCACCAACGCCTGCCAGCGTCGCGCCACCGCCATGGCGGCCGCGGTGGTCGGTCCACCCATGTTGGCGTTGGAAGCGATCACCATTTCGGCGAGATCCACTCGTAAGACCTTCGCGGCGCCCAGCAGGATGATCAGATGGATGGTCAGGATCACGGCTGCGAAGATGAACAAAACCGGCCCCACCCGCATTACCGTGGCTATGTTGGCGCTCGCCCCGATGACGGCAAAAAAAACATGCATCAACAGGTTGCCGAGATCGGCAGCACCACCGAGGGATCCAACTCGCTTTGGAAACGCTGTCGCGAGGATGACCGTGAAGGCAGTCAAGAACAGGATCCCGCTGCCGGCCAGGCCTGCAAACTCCTGACACCAGAATCCGAGAGCACACAGCACGGCAGCCAGCGCCAAGGCGGACGCCATGCCGAGCAGTGTGGGAGTCGGGCCGGAGTTGAACGGTCCGACCTCGTCCTCTCCGACCTCTGCGTTGATCCGGCGCTCTCCGATCCAACGGCGCAACCGGGCCGACGAAGGCAGAGCAAAAAGCACCAGGAAATACACCGCCATAACCAGGTTGTCGGCGGCAAACCCGGCGGTCAGCAGGTCCGAACTGCGCAGGCCGAGAGCCTCGGATGTCGCAACGAAGTTCATCGATCCGCCGACATATGTGGCGCAGAAGATCCCGGCCAGCTTCCAGCCTTCTTCACCGAGTGGGACGAGGTGGAAAGCCACGATGGTCCCTATTACCGTACCGACTGAGCCCGCGATAAATGCCAGGAGAGTCGGCCCTGCCTCTTTGAGAATGCGCTTGAGATCGGCCTGGAACAGCAAGAGGGGAATGGCCAGGGGCACCAGATAGGACCAGACGATCCCATAGGCGGGAGCTTCCACCGGGATGATGCCGAAGTTGGAGAGAACGAACGCTGCGCCGATGGCCAGCACCGCTCCTGAGAGCTTCGAACCCCAGCGGGTGCGTTCAGCCCACAGTCCGAAGGCCCCGCAGGAAAGTAGAGCCGCCCAGAGAGCCCAATGATTTTCAGCCGCAATCAAAGTAGTCATCGCCAGAAGGGTAGTCGGCCTCTCGGTTCGCGTAAAGGTCAACTGCGTGTGCACCTCGTTTGCTTTCGGATTGTTTTGTTGGTTGCGCTCTGCCCGTTACTCCTGGGTAGGCTCGGCGGACGCTTCAATCGGCCGTCTCCGCCATCGCCTTCCGCCTCTTCGGCCCGAGCCACGTCACTACACGGTGGGGGCCACCGTTGGCAGATTACCGCGCCGCCCCGAGGCTTCTGCGGCGTTATGTGCCCCCTCCAAGAAGAGAACAAACATCAACGCCAAAATCGTCTTATCGTCTGACCTGGCACGCGAATATTCGCTCGTTTCCCCTGGCACCAGTCACGGCACCGCGATCGACCACTTGCCCGTG
>DAOWGJ010000092.1 GCA_030637505.1 Holophagae bacterium | reverse complement strand
GTAATTTCCTGCTCCTGACCGACCGTGCCTGGGATGTCATCACCTGTGACCCGGTGCACCCTCTCTACGGTTCCGCCCCGCTCTATTCCCTCGAGTTCTTCAAGTTGTGCAGGAAGCGGCTGAGGGTCGGGGGCCAGATGTACCAATACCTCCCGCTCCACCACATGCCACCCATTGCCTTCCGTCAGGCGATCGGCACCTTTGCAGCCGTCTTTTCCCATACCAGGGTTGCCTTCAGCCTGGGCCACGGGGTCCTGATTGGATCGGATCGACCGATCGAGATGGACTGGCAGGTCTGGGCCGACCGACTTCGGACATTCGAGGAACCCTCCGACCTGATCGACGGCGTGCTCCAGACGCCGGCGCAGATCGCCGCCTTGATGCAGTTGAACACCGAGGGGTGCCGATCGGTCAGCCTCTCTCCATTCTCATCCGATCTCGTCCCGATTCTGGAGTTTCTGGAACCGGAGGCGTTCGAAGCAGGAGTCTGGCAATCCAACGCCCAGACCCTGATCGAGGCCTACGAGTCCCCAATTGAGGCGATCCGGGGGATGCCGCCGCATCTCGTGCCGGACATCCGGCGACTGATCGCCGGAAAGCGATTGCTGCTCTTCAGTCAACTCGAATGGAACGAGGGCCGATTGAAAGAGGCGGCCTCGTGGCTGGCCAAAGCGCTTCAGGTCGCACCCGAAGACCCGGAAATCATCCGCTTCGCTCAACAGGCTCAACGGGAGGGGTGGTTCCGGAGGTAAGATCCCCTGCCTTCGGGGGCGCTTTGAGGTCACGGTCATCGAGAGGGCTGCCGCTCGCCCCCGCTCGGTGCGTTTCTCAGAGAGGCTTCATCCCGGGAGTCGGGATTTGGGGCGCCCGTCAGCAGACCGGGCCGAGCCAACGCCGGCGTCAAAAACCAAGGGCGCAAAAAAACGCTCAAACGGCGCGTGCCGGGTGCGCCCTCTCTTCATCAGGCAGACCTCCCAACCGAGCCGACGATGCGAAGAAGGGCGACACCGGGCAACGCCCGGGGGGCGCGCCGGCAATCGAGTCTCGGCCGAACGCAGTAGGCCGCCGCTCGTCTTTTCTGCGAGCCCGCGTTGTTATTGCATCCGACACATCACTGCGGGCTCGTGGAAAAGGCGACGCTGGTCCGTCCGAAGGGCGGGCCAGAAGGCTGAACTACGAAAGGGACACTTTTCTTCCCATCGATCGGTACCCTTGAATGGAGAACGGGCACGGCACGCCGTGCCCCTACAATCCCACAGTCGCCACCCCTGCTCATCCCAGCTCTCTACCGAAAAACGATCTCCGCAAATCTCCGAAGCACCCCGGCAGCCACCGGGGCGGGACGCACGGTCTGTAGGAGGGCTTCGGCGTCAAGACCTTCCTCTCGGAGAAACGGCGCCCGGGCTTGGAGATAGGAACGCATGACGTCGTCGTCGAATTCGGGGTGAAACTGCACACCCCAGGCACAGGGGCCGATGCGGAAGGCATGATTGGCCGGATGCGGACTCTCGGCCAGCGCCACGGCCTCGGCCGGCAGTTCGATCACCGACTGTTCATGGGTCGCCTGGGCAAGGAAAGTGGCGGGCATTCCTCCGAAAAGAGGATCTGACCCTACCGAATCGTCAAGCTGTACTTCGACGGTCCCAATTTCGCGTCCTGATGGATCCGCGGCCACCCTGCCACCCAAAGCATGGGCCAGCAACTGATGGCCGTAGCAGATGCCCAGGATCGGCAAGCCGGTCGGGACGGCGCCCTGCAACCATTCGGCCGTCCTTTCGCTCCAGTCGAGCTGGTCGGTCACCATTGCCGCGGAACCGGTAATGACGACGCCCGCAAGGCTGTGATCCTCCGGAAGATCCTCGCCCTGATCGACGCGGCACACTCTGACCGGCTGCCCGTTGAGGTTCATTCCGTCAGCAATCCAGTCCTCGAAATCCCCATCGGCCGCAGCCTGGTGGATGGCTTCGCCGGTTTTGATGATCAGCAGTTCCCGGTCGCTTATCCCCTGTCGGCTCCTCTTCACCGCTGATCCTCCAGTAGTTTCGAGCCGTGAGATAGAATCTCAAATCTCCTGAGCGTCGAGGAGCTTGCGGTACGACTCTTCCAGTTCCGGGCGCTCTAGGAGATCGGCCAGTTCGTGAACGCGAGGATCGAGGTAGGAGCGATCAAGGCTGGCGTGCCGCCGCTTAAGAATTTCCTGTACGTCCTGGCGGTCACGCTCGCGGGTAGACACAATCTTGTGCAGAACGAGATCCTCCGGCGTGCAGAAGCGAACCGCCACCCCCAGGACATCGATGGTTACCGCACGCTCGATTGCCTCCTCTTCAAAGGGAAGCAGGGCGAAGATGAGGTCGATCTGCACACCGCCGAAATGCCTCAGTGGAAGGACCCGTGTCTCGGCAACAAATTCCTCGGGATTGCTCACTCGGCAGCTGTAGGACGCACCCAAAGACTCAACGAGGGTCACCGCTGCACTGGGATCCAGAAGGACGGTAAGGTCAAGATCGATCGTGCTACGGGGGTGTCCCCACACGGCGTTGGCCATTCCGCCGATGACCATGTAGGGGGTGCCACCCTCCCCCAGCCGCTGCGCCAGGTCCGCAAGGACACCCTCCAAGTCAACCAACAGGGCCACCGAGCCTGCTAAGGGCATCCAACATCCGCTGCACGCCGGAGAATTGGGGATCGTCCTCGCGCCGCCGCGCCTCCTCCGGAAGCAGCCGGTAGAGAGAGCTGATCGCTGCGATCGCCTCAGCGGGTTCCAGGGATATGCTGTGCTTGCGATCCCATGCCTCGAACCTGCCCAGCGCGGCCGCCCTCTCACGGAGCCGACGGATGGTCCCAAAACGTCCCCTATCTTCTTGTTTCACAACGACATTATATCATCCCGCGCTTAAGGTCCGGCCGGAGATTATGGGGAAATGGAACGAAAATCGGGAACCGAATATCAAAAGCGGAGTTGTCGAACCAGCCATGACGACCCATCATCCGAGTGCTATCCTTGCCCGGTGGAGCCGGAATGACCTCTTCCGGCTTTGCGGGAGAATTTCCAGGATATGGCCAAGCTGAAGATCGAATACGACGAAAAGACGATTCAAACCCTTGACGCACTGGAACATATCCGGCTGCGCACCGGCATGTACATCGGACGCATCGGGGACGGCTCCAACCCCGCGGACGGCATCTACGTCATGCTCAAGGAAGTGATCGACAACTCGGTCGACGAGTTCATCATGGGTGTCGGCCGCAAGATCGAGATCACCCGGGACGGACCGCAGGTCACCATCCGTGATTTCGGCCGCGGTATCCCCCTGGGCAAGGTCGTCGACTGCGTCAGCCAGATCAACACCGGCGGCAAGTACAACGACGACGTATTCCAGTTCTCTGTAGGTCTCAACGGCGTCGGAACCAAGGCGGTCAACGCCCTCTCATCGGATTTCGAGGTCGTCTCCCACCGTAACGGAAAATTCATGCGCGCTCGCTTCCAGCGTGGCAAGATCATCGAACAGAAGGGCGGCAAGGATCCACAAGCCGCCGACGGCACCGTAGTCCGTTTCGTGCCCGATCCGGAGATCTTCGGGGAGTATCAGTGGCGTGAGGAGTACATCGAGCACCGCTTGCAGTACTACGCCTACCTCAACACCGGATTGGCCCTGGTATACAACGGAACGCGTTGTACCTCGAAGGGCGGGCTGGCCGATCTCCTCGATGCCGAGATCGGCACCGAACCCAAGGTCTACGACATCGTCCACTGCAAACAAGACCGTCTGGAATTTGCCTTCACCCACACGCATACCTACGGCGAGACCTATTTCAGCTTCGTCAACGGCCAGTACACCAATGACGGCGGCACCCATCAAAGCGCATTCCGCGAGGGCATCCTCAAGGGTGTCAACGAATTCGCCAAGAACGGCTTCGCCGGCGAGGATGTTCGGGACGGCTTGACCGGCGCCGTTGCCATCAAGTTGCAGGACCCGGTCTTCGAGTCGCAGACCAAGAACAAACTGGGCTCAACCGAAATTCGGTCGTGGATCGTTAACGCGGTCAGGGACGAGGTGGTCCTATGGCTGCACAAGAATCCGACCGAGTCCGAACAGCTGATAGCCAAGGTCAAGCAGAATCAGAAAATACGGAAAGAATTGTCGGCAATCAAAAAGGAAGCCCGGGAGCGGGCCAAGAAGATCGCCATCCGGATCCCGAAGCTGATTGACTGCAAGGTGCATCTCTCAGACGCCAAAGGCAAACGCCGCGAGGAGACCACGATCTTCCTGACCGAGGGCGACTCTGCAGGGGGCGCGATGATTCAATCACGCGACGTGCAGACTCAGGCGATTTACTCCCTCAAGGGCAAACCGCTCAATACTTTCGGTCTGGGCCGTGAGGCGGTCTACAAGAACGAGGAACTCTACAACATCATGCGCGCCCTGGGTATCGAGGATGGAATTGACGGACTGCGCTACAACAAGGTCGTCATCGCTACCGACGCCGACGTCGACGGCATGCACATCCGCAACCTGCTCCTGACCTACTTTCTGCGCTATTTCGAAGAACTGGTGGTCTCCGGGCACATCTACATCCTTGAGACACCGCTCTTTCGAGTGCGCAACAAGAAGGAGACGGTCTACTGCTACTCGGAAGCCGAGAGGGACAGGGCTCTCAAGCGCATTCGCGGCCCGGAGATCACGCGTTTCAAGGGTCTCGGCGAGATCTCACCGAAGGAGTTCATCCACTTCATTAACCCGGAAAAAGCTCGCCTGACCCAGGTATTGGTGCGATCGATGGGCGATGTGCAGGATGCTTTGGCCTTCTTCATGGGCAAGAACACCCCCGCCCGACGCGATTTCATCGTCGAGAACTTGATTTCGGACATAACATGAGGAAGAAGCTGTCAGCTATCAGCTATCAGCTGTCAGTAGCTCTCAGCTTTCTGACGGCCGGTCCAGATTGCGACAACTTCCGGACGCTGCGAGCTGAGAGCCGACAGCTGACAGCTGACAGCGTCCCGTGCCCGCGCACGGGCACGGGATCTCCATGACCGACCTCAAACCATTGATGGAACGCAACTTCCTGGAGTATGCGTCCTACGTCATCGTCGACAGGGCGATTCCCGACCTGAGGGATGGCCTCAAGCCGGTGCAACGGCGCATCCTGGCGACCCTTTCCAAGGTCGATGATGGCAAATTCCACAAGGTCGCCAACATCATCGGCGACACGATGAAGCTCCACCCCCATGGCGACGCCTCGATCGGTGACGCCCTGGTCGTGCTGGCCAACAAGGACTATTTCATCGAGAGGCAGGGCAATTTCGGCAACATCATCACCGGCCACTCGGCGGCCGCGCCCCGCTACATCGAGTGCCGTCTGACGGATTTGGCCCGCCAGACGCTCTTTTCCAAGGAACTGACCGAGACGCGGCCCAGCTACGACGGACGGAACACCGAACCCGTCTTCCTGCCGGCCAAACTGCCGATTCTCCTGATGTTGGGTACCGAGGGCATCGCCGTCGGCATGGCCACCCGAATCCTGCCTCACAATTTCTGTGAACTCCTCCGGGCTCAAATCGCTGTCTTGAAGGGCGAGCCGTTCGAACTCCTGCCGGATTTTGCCACCGGCGGCCTGGTTGACGTCACCGACTACGACGACGGTCGCGGCAAGGTCAAGGTCCGGGCGCGCATCGACGTCAGCAATGAAAAAACCGTCGTTATTCGCGAGGTGCCCTTCTCAACGACGACCGAGAGCCTGATCGCTTCGATCGAGAACGCCGCCGGGAAGGGCAAGGTCAAGATCAGCTCGATTGACGATTTCACCACCGACACCGTCGAAGTCGAGATCGGCTTGCCTCGCGGAGTCTACGCCGACGAGGTCGTTCCCCAGCTCTGGGCTCACACTGACTGCGAGGTCTCGGTTTCATCCAATATGGTGATGATCCGCGACCGCCGGCCGGTCGAGCTCTCGGTGACCGAGGTCCTCTGCATCCTGACCGACCAGGTGCGCGGCATCCTCAAGGCCGAGTTGGAGCTGGAGCTGGGCCACCTGGAAGACCAACGCCATTGGCTGACGCTGGAACGCATCTTCATCGAAAACCGCATCTACAAGCGCATCGAAGAAGCAACCACCGCAGAGGCCGTCAAATACGAGGTCTACGCCGGGCTGGAATCTTTCGAGGAGCTTCTGGTGCGCGCGGTGACCGACGACGATATCGAACGCCTGCTCAAAATCCCCATCCGGCGAATCTCTCAGTACGACATAGACCGCAACCGTGAGGAGATCACCAAGACCGAAAAGGAGATCACCGCGGTCAAACGCAAGCTGAGGAAGTTGACCGAAACGACGATCGCCTACCTGGACGGATTGCTCGAAAACTTCGGCGAGCACTACCCCCGGCGAACCGAAATCACGACCTTCGACTCCGTCGATGTTCGGACCGTGGCCCGCCAGAACCTCAAGGCTGCCTACGATCCGGAAACCGGCTTCTTCGGCACCGCCGTCAAGGGCGAGAAATATCAGCTCTCTCTCAGCGAGTACGACAAGGTGTTGGTAATTTCCAAGGACGGCTCGTACCGCATTATCGGCCCCGAGGAGAAGACCCTGATCCCCGGCAGGGTGATTTACCTCGATGTCTTCGACCCCGAAGAGGGCGCGCACTTCACCGTCGTCTATCGCGATGGTGCACGAATCGCCTGGGCGAAGAAGATTCACATCCGCGCTTTCATCCGCGATCGCGAGTACGAGCTGATCAAGGGCAAGGAGGGCAAAGTCGACCTCCTCCTGCCCGGGAACTCTGACGACACCATCCACATGGACTTCGTTCCGGCCAAGCGGCAACGGGTCCGCGAAGCACGCTTTGACCTCTCCATCCTGGACGAAGTCGGCGCCTCGGCCCGAGGCCGCCGCCTGGCCCCCAAGCCGGTGCTCAAGCTCCGAAAAATGCGCCAGTCCGAGCTGGAGGCCGAAACCGCCGTTGAGCCTTCGGCACAGCCGGCCGAAGGACCCCAGACCGACCAGCCCTCACTCTTCGACGAGGAGTGAGGCTAGTGTACTGCGTCTAAGGTCTCTACCACCTCTTGGCGGCCCTCCACACCGGTGGCTGCGTTACTCCTCCTTGAAGTAGTCAAACTACGACTGCGTCGTCGCGTCTTGCCACCGGCGCGGATGCCTCGCAAACTGATGGAAGAAACGTCAGACGCAGTACACCATGTCTTCAGTCGTTTGGCGCCCCGCGAACAATCCAGTCCCTGAGCAGCTCGATCTCCTCGGCGCCCAGTGCGGCGCCTCCCAGAGGCATTCTGCTTCCGGTGATCGAACTGTCACCGGTGACCTTGAGATACAAATAGCTGGTCTCCGGACTTCCCGGCTCGATGCGGTTGAGGTCGGGCTGCTCATGCGAGGCCACACCGACGATATTGGCGAAGGCCTGACCGGCCTCAAGGTTCATGCCCTGAGCGGGCGACCCGCCGGCATGACACCCGCTGAAAGCACAACTTTGTGTGAAGATCATCGCTTGAACCCGGCTCAGGGTTGCGTCGGGATTCCCCCCACTTTGGACCGTGATCGTCCTCGAGTCCGGTGTTTGATCAGCGGCGCCCTCACTGTCCGTGACGGTGAAGGTCACGGTGAAGACCCCTGCATCGTCGAATGTGTGGTCCCCTGGCAACAGCATGGAAGACGTCGTGCCGTCGTCAAAATCCCAGAGATAGGTCAGGTCATCTCCATCGGGGTCTTCGGCCGTCGCCTCAAAATTCACGCTCTCCCCGGCCAGGATCGAAACGTCAGCGTCGGGCGAGGTGATCGTTCCGGAGGGCGGAGAGTTCACCATCTCCCTTTCGATCGAAAACGTGCCCGGCGCCGGAACTGGACTGATGAAGATCGCATCCGAGGTCACATTGTCGACCACCGACAAATAGACGAAAATCGGCGCGTTCGCCGAAAAGGACAGAACGAAATCGTCCCGCTCCCTCTGGTCCTGTGGCACCGACGGTACGAGGGTGAATACGCCGGTAACCCGGTTGGACCAGGGGGCCAGCGTCCTCGTGTCAGACCCCAGGAATTCGCCGGAAACCGATCGAATCGTAAAAATCACCTCGACCGGCTCTGACGACGGGTTGAAATAGCCTGCGTTCCCCCTCCATCCCGTTGCCGCCGAAACCGGCGTATTGGTTCCCAACAGCAAAACCCCCGAAGACAGGGCGCCGGCCGCTCCAAAGCCCGGAGCGAACTGGCCGAAAGTCCCGCCAATATCCGGGTTGTCCCGTTGGTCGTTGAAGACCCGAGCCGAGGCCCTGATCGAATACGGGGCCAGGATCCGAATGGCGCCGTTGCCGTTTGCGCCGAAAAGGTCTCCGACAACGTCGTCGAAAACTCCTTCGCTCTCTGCGCCGAGACCCAGGCCGACCGAGACCGCAGGCCCGTCCAGACCACCACTGTTGCTGGGATACCACAGAGCCCGAACCATCGCATCTTCATCCTCGAGATTGAGGATTCGCACATCGGTCCTCCAGTTGCTCCCGGCCTGGCCTTGTGCCCGCGAAGCCACGGGAAAGGACACCACCGATGACCCCGGTCGGAGCTGACCCCGCACCGCGCCTGCCGGAAATGCGGCGTTGTGGATGTTGAAATAGTAGTCATCCGGAGACTTGAGGATATCGAAGGCGAGGCCGGAATCCGCCTCGACCGAACCCGTCGTCATCCCGTCTTGGAAGGGCTCGCCCAGAGCCAGCACGACACCGCCGTTTGACTGCCCGTCCCCTGCGTGAATGTGGGCGGCAGTTGGAGTGTCGATGTCTTCGACCGAGATGAAATAGTGGGCGACGCCTCCTTCGAAGAACAATGCTCCAAAACCCTTCCCGTCGGAATCTCCGGCCTGGCCCACCTGACGGTGACCCCGCAAGGTCGCCGCCCGCGCCATCGCCGGCGGCGCATCACCGAGCACCTGGCTCCTGACGGCGCCCGCGGGAAAGGACGCGTTGTGGACCTGAAAATAGTAGTTCTCCGGTTCGCCGGACATCGATGCGCTCAGACCGGGGTCGATCGCAGTCGAACCTGAGGCCATCCAGGCGCCATCCCCGACGGCAGAGAACCCCGATCCAAGATCAATAACGACACCGCCGTTGACTCCGGCAGATCCATCATGGATATGAGCCGCCGTCGGCTCTTCGATGCCGTCGACGACGATCCAGTACATCACCATGCCGTCGCCGATGCCGATGACGCCGACGCCCATGGCATCGTGGTCACCCTCGGCGCCGACGATACGACTGCCGGAAAGTGACGCCGTGTACCACTGGGTTGCCGACATCGCAGGATTGACCATGACTGCCAATGTCAGAAAAACCGGCAGAAAACCACACTTGAAAACATTTTTGATCACGATACCCTCCATGTATTCACCGTTTCGATTCGTCGACCGACCGCTTCCGGGCCGGCCACCTCCATTAGTGGCTGATTCTCTGCGAACGAGACACCGTCGCAGTCAATATCAATAGTGCTGGACCCGACGATCGGTTACATGATGAATCCTTTTTTACTGTTTTCGGTCAAACCGATATTTGTACATTGCGCGAATATTAAAAAGCGGATCGTTTTTGGTCGTCTCATCCAGTCGCCGGACATCCAGCGGCGAATAGAACGCCTCGACCGAGAAACGGCTTCTCTCCCACGCATCCCAGGAGAACCCCGCGTTAATGAACGATGTCCACCCATCAGTTTCCAATCGTGTGCGGTCGTGAAAACCGTAGGTGACGGCATCGGTCTGAAAAACGAGGTCCATCGACGTGGTCCCGGCGCCGAAGAACAGAGTTCGAGTGCCCTCGGCATTCAGCCGATAGCCTCCCGTCACGGCAAACCCGAAATAGTCCATCGACACCGTATCGGACGAGGGCGCCTCACATCCCCAGATATTCTCCGGGTCACCGGGCGGATAGGCCGCCACACTCTCCGGACAAGTGAAATCCCCCGTGGTCTCGCCGACCTGGGCGTAGGCTCTCGCGCCGATGGACCAGCGTTCGCCCTGCCACAGGGCACGGTCGACACCGATCGAAAAAAGGTTGGACTTGACGCCCTGCACCTCGACCGGAGGTACCCAGCTGAGATCAAGACCGAAGCCGCCCGGAAGGCCTAATCGGAGTCTCGGTCTGACCATCACCGGCGACCGGTTGAGGTCCTCCTCCTTGACGCCGTTGAACCCTACCCGACGCTGCTCTTCCGAAAGATGCGGAATCCACCCCAGTTCGAGGTCCACATCGATGCTCCACGGCAACCGGACCTCGGGCGGTCCCATCTGGGTCGGAATTGTAACGGAGGCGAAGTACTTCATCGCCCAGGATTCCGGGCGGTCAAAATCGATCTCTTCAGCGCCTTGAGCGGCGGAAATCCCGGGGAAACAGCCCAAGGCGATAAGAGCTGCCATCGCGGCCACAACCGGTAACCGATCGTGTTTTCGCGCAGGTAATGTCGTGTTCATCCACATCTCCACAATAGGATTGGTTCTCAACCTCAATTTTGCAACACCGGGTCCGCACACTTAATTTCAATATACGGACTCAAAATGTGCGAAAGACCCATACCCGGGGAACCATGTAATCTGGATCACCGTCGTTGTAACTCGACTGCGCCCGGGGTATTTTCCCGCCGTTGGGGACACCGTGGCAGGCGGAGTGACGACCCCATCCTCTTCGATGCACTCTTTGGTGACACCTTCCGGGTCGTTGTATCCTGAAGCCTCCGGAGGCGTTCGCTTGATGCATCCCGACATTCGTCGAATTCAGAAATCCACCACGAAGTCCCTCCCGATCGCAATAGTCTTCGGGTGGCTTTTGGTCATCGCCTTTTTCGGCCGGCCTTTCCCGGTGAATCCGGCTGATGTGTTGGTGCTTTCGACAGCCTACCTGCTTTTTGCCTGTGCCTCGGTGTGGAGCATTGGGTGGTTGACGACCGTTCATCGGTTGGCGGGGGTCGCCGGGGCAATCGCCCTCAGTCCATTCTTCGTGTGGCATTTTCGGGAGGTCTTTCGGCTTCCGGGCCCCAAATCTTACGTTCCATTTGCCTGTGCCGGAACTGCCATTGTCCTTTTGATTCTGGCATGGGCAGGCAGCCGGAGCATCCCTCCCCGTCGCCTCCTGTTTCGCGCAACAGCGGCTGCACTGATTTGTTTTTCGATCATCGGGTTGTCGTACGAGGTCTCGCCAGGTCTCCGGTGGGAACTGATCCGACGACACACTCTGTTCGGCTTTCCGATGTGGTCAATTCTCGGGCCGTCAGTCGTCCAGATCGAGGAGAAACTGTGGGCCGACCGAGCCGGATCCGGCCACCAACCCCCTCCGTACACTGTCGACTGGGACCACGGATTTCGACAGCCGACGATCGTATTCATCCTGATCGACACCCTTCGACGGGATTCGCTGAGCGCCTTTGGCGCCTCTCCTGACCTGATGCCTCGGCTCAACGAAATTGAACGAGAGTCCGTCGTTTTTGAAGACGTACTGGCCAGTGCCAGCTGGACTCGGCCTTCGGTCGGCTCGATGTTCACCGGCCTTTACCAGGAATATCACGGAGCCGTCGGAAGGGAAGATGCCCTGAACCAGCGCACCGAAACGCTGGCCGAGATCCTGTCTGAGCAGGGCTATGAGACGGCAGCCTTCGTAACCAATTGGGGAGCCGTCGGGAGGGACGCCGGATTCGACCAGGGATTCAGCACCTTCCGGGAATGCCGGTCACCCAACTCTCCCTACCTCAGGGCTGACGGTCTGAAACGAAAGGTCATCCAGTGGGTGAAACGACGAACCCAGGGCCCGACGCGAGCTCAACGCCCTCTGTTTCTCTACGTCCATTTCCTCGACCCACACATTCCGTACCTCAGCGGCGGCTATAACTCCAATGTGTTCTCAGAAGCCCGCAGGGGCTATGAAAACGAGGTGGCATTCGTAGACGAGCATGCCGGGCAGTTGATCGATTCTCTTGAACAGGCACTTGACGCACCTCTGTTCACGGTGGTCGCATCGGACCACGGAGAAGAATTCGGCGACCACGGGACCAAGGGGCACGGATTCACCGTGTATCAGGAGGTCGTCAGGATTCCCGCCTTCGTCCGCACTCCAGACCGCCGGGGCGGCTCTGTCTCCGCCCGTCTCGAGGGGAGAGACCTTTTCGATCTGGTGCTCCAAGCGGCCGCCGACCCCAACCTCGACCCTTCCCGCTGGGCTCAATCGAGAGACAAGCCTCTTCGATACACATCCGAGTACCTGCAAACGGACGTTCCCTTCTATCGGCCCGAGTACCGTCACGTCTGCATCAGAGCGATTGAACGCGAAGGGCTCTTTTTCATCCGGTCGGCCCTTGGCCCAACCCTCGAAATCTATGATCGTGCAAAGGATCCACGGGAAACCCGGAATCTGATTCGCCACCATCGGGCACTGGTGCCGGGACTCCAGCTCGATCTCGAAGGATGTGTCCCGGCCCCATGGGTGAGGCGAGAACCGGTTCAACTGAGCGGAAACAGCATGGAGCAGCTCAAGGCACTTGGGTACATCAAGTAGGCACTTAACTAAAGATGTTAGAAGTGTTCTCTTCCTTTCTTGTGCATTTTCGTGCCTTTTTGTGGCTGCTCTTCTTGTGGCTTTTTTCCCGAGGCTAAGCTCTCAGCCGGTGATCGCCCTCCGTGGGATTTTCCCGAGCCCGTGCCCGTGCCCCTGCCCGTTACTTTTGCCCAACGCGGTTGGTACCCCGAAAATGTCCAGGACTTGGTACAGTTGTTCAATAGGTGGCGGGGCGGGGAGGAACGCTCGTGCTGAACAGGTCGAAAACAAGGGTCTTTGTCGGCTGTGTCCTGAGTGTCACGGTCCTTGGGCTTGTTTTCGCCGGATTCGCGGAGAAAAAACGCAGCGCGGGCAGGATTGTCGGCATTTTGGTCAAACAGACCGAGACCGGGATTCTCATCTCCGGCGTTATGGCCGGCCGGCCGGCCGAAACTGCGGGAGTCGTCGCCGGCGACAGGCTCGAGTCCATCAACGGGTCACCGGTCGAAAGACTCGCTGATTATGACAGCCACGCGAGAGCCTTCACCCCTGAACCGGTCTATTTCGGCGTTCTCCGCGGCACAGAAAGCATCGTGCTCGAGGTCGTGCCGGGAATTGAATTCCAGTGGGTGCCGTTCCTCGCCACCACGCTTACAGTGTTGGGCTACCTGGGCCTTGCTCTCGTTGTCCTCTTCAAAGGGTCGAAGGATCGGCGCGCCCTTTTGTTAATGATTTTTTCCGCGGCCGTGGCGCTCGAATTGGCGATTCCCGGCCTTGCCTTTGCTCCGGTTGCGCTGGCAGCTCTCGGAGGAGCGGCATTCCTGCTTCTTTCGGGCTTCCAGATGGGAGTGGAACTCCATCTTGCTTCCGTAATTCCGAAGAAACAGTCCTGGATCGCCCGCCGGCCGTGGGTCATTCCCTCGTACTACGTCCTCGGACTGGGTTTCGGCCTGGTTGCGGGCTTGATTTTCGCCGCCGACACATTTGGGTCAAGCATCTCGCCCTGGAATACCAGCGACGTGTACTGGTTCTTGGACAATCTCATGATGCCGTTCTGGGCGGTGGCAGTACCACTTCTGCTCGCGCACCAAGCCTTGAGGTATCCCGATCCGACGGGTCGGCATCAGGCCGGCCTTGTGCTCGTCGGCGTCCTTCCGTGGACTGTATTCACATTGATTTCTTTGGCCTTCCCGACCGTCTTGAATCAGGCCGCCTGGTATTTCGGACCGTTGCAGTCCGTGGTCCTGCTGACGTACCCGGTTGCCGTGTTCTTCGCCATTTTCCGGTACCACCTCTTTGACATCGAACTGGTTGTGCGCCGAGGCCTCGTCTACTCGCTCCTCACGGCGACCCTGGTTCTCTTGTTTTTTACGATTGTCGGCGTCGGCGGAGCAATGCTGTCAACGGTTGTCGGAGAGACCTTCATCGTATGGCTGGCGTCGGGAGCAACCCTGGTCCTCGGGCTCCTATTTTCGCCCCTTCGTGAGGCCGCAAAGAAAACGATTGACCGACGGTTCTTCCCCGAACGCTATGCAGTTCGGAGACGGCTGATCACGCTCTCTGAGGAAATCTCCTCCCTGGGAAACCTGCCGAAAATGGGTCAATACCTGGCCGAGCAGTTGCAGAGTATCTTCGCCGTCAGATCCGTGACCCTGCTGATCGGCGACCACAAGACCGGCATTCTGACAACGCTCGCCTCCACCGAGGCTGATCTCGAAACACGATTGGAGCGCTCGGTCTTCGTTTCGCCGGACGACCCCGCAATCCGAGCTCTGGTCCAGGTGGGCCGACCGACACAGGTCAGCACCCTGCTGGAAGCCGGTTCTACCTTGACTCAGCACATGGATTCACTCGAAACAGCTCTCGCCGTTCCGATGACCACACACGGCACCCTGATCGGCATTTTTCTTCTCGGAAAACGTGATGCCGGTGACCGTTTCCCCGCCGAAGAACTGGAACTTCTCAGTCTCCTCTCCCACCACGTCGCCACGACCTTTGAAAATGCCAGACTGTTCGAATCCGCTACCTATGAAGGGTTGACCGGGCTGCTGCGCCGCGAACCGATTCTGGAGCGGCTCAAGGGCGAGATCGCCCGAGCCGAGCGATACCACCGTTCACTGACGATCGGCTTGATCGACCTCGACCTTTTCAAACAGGTCAACGACACCTTCGGCCACTTGGCGGGAGACGCGGTTTTGAAGCGGGTCGCCAAGGCCATCTCAGAGGATCTGCGTGAAAGCGACCAAATTGGTCGGTACGGCGGAGACGAGTTCCTCCTTGTTCTGGCCGAGACACACTGCGACAACGCGGTGGGAGTGGCCGGAAAGATCCGTGAGTCGGTTGACAGTCTCCGGATTCGGGCAGAGGACGGACGAGAGGTCCGGGTCACAATTTCAATCGGTCTCGCATCGATCGACCAGCTGCCCCCCGGGGAGACACCGACTGTTGACAATCTGTTATCTCTGGCGGACAGGAATCTCTACACCGCAAAGCGACGGGGGCGGAACCGCGTGGCGTCAGGCGCCTTGTGACGACCCGTGTCGAGACGCACAGGCTAGGAGCGTGTAGGGCATTGACGGCGGATGGATTTCGGAGGGTCGTTAAG
>DAOWGJ010000334.1 GCA_030637505.1 Holophagae bacterium | reverse complement strand
CCCCAGACCTACCGTCTGGTGGCCGTTGATTTCAACGGCAAACAAGAAATTCACGGACCCTACGACCGCACAGCATCGCGGTCGAGCGGTCTCGAAAATTTCGACACCATGCAGTCAAAGGGCTTTGCCCGAACCGCGCATCGACCCTCGACCGCAGAGGTCGCAGCATGGGATCGCAAGCGCGAGGCGCGGATCGAAGAGTTGTCCATGACCACCTCGGCCAAGGGCCTGGCGCCGACGGGTATTGCGGCGCCCAACGCCAGGATCCGAACCGGTGACGAGGGGCTTTTTGCACTCAACGCAGCGACACTTGCCGACCATTTCGGCATGGACGTTCGACAGGTCCAGAAGGCATTCAGAACGGGCAAACTGCGGATCAGCCATCACGGCAGCCCGGTCGCATACCTGCCGTCGGATGACCTCGATCGAGTCTATTTCTTCGGACAAGAGATCGACAGCCGCTTCACCGATGAGAACACCTACTGGGCCACCTTCGACAAGCGCGCCGGCACCCCGGGCGTCGAGCTGATGGATGAGATCGACGGCTTTGTCCCGGACGCGGTGAACGCCCCGCAGACCTTCCTCAGTACGACCACCGTTGAGGAGGATATCTGGCTGGTGACCTATGCCGTGCAGGATCCCGAGGCCGACATCTGGTTCGGCGGGTTCATCAGCACCGGCTATTACGGCAATTCAACCTATGTCACCGACGTCTCGGCGCCTGATGCCGCCGCGGATGGGCAGGCTGAAATCCGCCTCGAACTCTACGGCCTGACCAATCTGACGGCCGGGGACGACCATCACGCCGAGGTCCGCCTCAACGGCGCCCTGATCGGCGAAGCCGTTTGGGACGGGGTCACTCACCACACCCTGACCGCCGCCTTCGACCAGTCGATCCTCAGCGCCGGCACAAACAGCCTCGAAATCAACGGCGTCCTGGACGGCGACGTCGAGCAGAGCTCATTCGTCGTCGACACCGTCGACCTGATTTACAACCGCCACTACCGGGCACTCGACGATGCCCTGATCTTCGGCGCGAACGGATATCACGCGATCACCGTCGAAGGCTTCACCGGCCCCGACATCGAGGTCTTCGATCTCCGGAATGCCGCACGACCCGTACATATCACGGCCACACAGGTGGAAAACTCCGGGACGGGCTACAGGGTGACCTTCGCCCCCTCCTCAACCGACGGTTCCTACCTCGCGGTCAGCCTCGCAGCGGCGGCAACACCCTCGAGCCTCGAAATCGACCTCCCCTCAAAACTGAGGAGTCCCGACAACGCGGCGGAGTACGTGGTCATCGCCCCGGCCTCGCTGCATCGTGGCGCCCAGACCCTGGTCGACTACCGCCGGGAGCGATTTCCTGATGCCCAACTGATCGATCTCCAGGACGTCTATGACGAGTTCAATGCAGGCATCGAAGACCCCGCCGCCATCAGCTCGTTCCTGAAGTACGCGATGGAGTCCTGGCAGACCGCACCCCGTTTCATCGTTCTGGCGGGCAAGGGCACCCTTGATCCCAAAGACATCCAGGGCTTCGGTACCAACGTCCTGCCCCTGATCCTGTGCTCGACCCCCTACGGCGTATTCGCCTCGGATTCGCGTTTGGCAGACGTCGTGGGCTTTGACGGCGTGCCGGACATCGCCATCGGTCGCATCCCGGCCTTGAGCTCAGCCGATCTGACAGCCTATGTCGACAAACTTCGCGCCTTTGAATCCTCCGACCCATCAGGTGGATCTCAGAACGCCCTGATGCTGGCCGACAACGCGGACGGCGCCGGAGATTTCCCGGCTGACAGCCTCAATGTCGGCGCCTCTCTGCCGGCTGATGTCACCCCGATCCACGTCGTACACCAGGCTGGTGCGGGCGCGGACCTGACACGGCAACAGGTTTCGAACGCTCTTGACCAGGGCGTCATGCTCTTTAATTTCATCGGTCACGGCGCCGTGACTCAGTTGGGCAGCGAGGCCTTCTGGGCGATGCCGGACATCGCCGGAATGACCAACAGCGACCGCCTGCCGATCTTCGCCGCCTTTTCCTGCTACGCGGGCAACGGAACCTTTCCTGGCTACAATTCAATAACCGAAGAGATGACCCTGTTGGGCAGCGGCGGCGTTATTGCGGCGCTGGCCCCGACGGGCCTCTCAATCAATGACCGCGCGGTTGTCCTGAACAAGGCCTTCATCGAGGCCCTTCTTGATGGAGGACAGACCCTCGGTGAAGCAACCCAGTCGGCAAGTGAGAGCCTGCGGCGCCAGGGTGGGCCTCAATTCATGCAGGAGATCTACAATATCATCGGTGACCCGGCAATCGAGATCAATCGGTAGTATGATGAGCCGAGAAACATAGAACTCAATGCCTGTGAAGGGGCTGAATTGATGGACAACAGCAAGAATCAACAACCGAACTTCAATGGCTCCCAGGAGGAGACGACTCAGAAGGCGACCTACTGCGCGCCGAAAATCCTGTCCCGTGAGATCCTCGAGGCCGTGGCTGCCGCCTGTCCACCTCCCGGGAAGGGTCAGGGGCAGGGTGTTTGCGCCACTCCCTCCTCGTGAACCTCTTGAGATGAATCACCCTGGGGCCAACCCGGCCGTCTGGCCCGCGATTTGCCAACTTGCCGGCAACAACCGCCTGACCCTTCGAGTCTCGGGTCAATGCATGGAGCCACTCCTGGAGAACCAGGCCCGCGTCACTGTCAGAAGAGTCCGAGCGTATCTCCCCGGTGATGTCCTCGTCGTCACGCGTCCACTCGGACGTCCCGTCGTCCACCGGCTGATCGGCCTCTTCCCGGCCAAAGGATCGCTGCGCTACCTGACTCAGGCCGACAACTTACCTACCCCTGACGGATCATTCACCCGTGACGCCATCCTGGGCAAGGTCTGCGGCGGTCAGTGTTCCCGACTCGCAGTCAATATTCCTCTACGGCATCGCGCCAAGGCCGTCGGTCGATTTGTGAGCTTCATCGGTACGAGGCTCAGACAACGCACATGGTCTTTGCTGAAGACTACCTGAGGGACCCCTCAGTCTTCCCGTCGACCTCCGAAGGCGCCCCCTGGGGCTGGCGATCGGTGACAATCGATTTTGCCGGAGGCCCCTACATTTTCGAAAGCCTCGACGAGAGCCAGGAGAACACAATCCGACATCGTTTCGTCGGCTTCTGCGTTGACTCGGGCAAGAAGCCGTCAGAAGTTCTTCCGACCACAGTCCTGAACTTCGATCCAGCTGCTTTCAAGACCGTCGACTTTTCCACCCGGGACTACACCTTCGATCGGCTCTACCTCGAGAACGAGGTCCTTCTTGCAGGGCTGGATTTCATCGCACGTATCACCAGAACTCCCGGTTTGTCGGCCTCCTTATGGACCTCCGCGAACCGAAAGGACGACTTCCCGTTCATCTTCGAGAATGTCTTCCGCGTCCTGGTGGCCTACAGGCTGCTGGAACTCGGAGGCACGATCCTCCACAGCGCCTGCGTCGCCCACGAGGGTCATGCATATCTGATGCTGGGAAATTCCGGCGCCGGGAAATCAACATTTTCCAGAATGGCTCTGGCCGCCGGATGGGAAGTGCTCAGCGACGATATGAATGCCGTGCGCCAGGAGGACGGCCGGTGGGTGGTCGAGAAATTGCCCTTCGCCGGAGATTTGGGCCAGACCCCATCCCGCAGCAACCGCTATCCCCTGGCGGGAATTTTTCGCCTGAACAAGAGTGACCACAACCGGCTGAGCCCGTGGTCCAGAGGCCAGGCGGTCGCCAAGGCCCTGGGCTGTTCCCCGGTGGTCAACGACGATCCCTTCCGTACCGAACCACTGCTCAATGCCCTGGAGCGCATGGCGGCCTCGGTGCCGACCCGCCTCCTGGAATTTTCCCTGGACGGCGGAGCGTTAAACCTCTTGCCGGAGGTACTGAAGAACCATGACTGACACCAATCGACTCTAT
>DAOWGJ010000239.1 GCA_030637505.1 Holophagae bacterium | reverse complement strand
GTACGTAGGGACATCGCGCTTTGCCCGGAGGGCAAACACGGCGAAGCCGTGGAGGTCGCGAAGCGACCAGCGTGGGCTGGAGCACCCCGAGGTGAGAAAGTGCCGCTGGGTAGGGACCCCTTCCGCCGTTGGCGGAATGGGCTGGTGCATCGGCGGCCGCAGTAGATCGCTGGTGAGAACTGCGGGTTTACCATCAGTCCGAGGATCCCTCCCCACGCAGAAGGGCGTCCCAACGGATCCAGAAGTCCGGAAACGACTTGGCAACGCTGGAAGGCGAATCCAGCTCCAAGGGGCCCGCCTCGAGAGCGGTCACCGCCATGGCCATGGCGATACGGTGATCATCGGCAGCCTGGACCGACCGAAGAAAATCCGCCTTCCGGTCGACAGTCTTCTCAACCTCGAAGGTCTCATCGCCGACCTGGATCCTCGCGCCGAGATTCCGCAAGTTCGATGCCATTACCTGCAACCGGCTGCTCTCCTTGTGCAAGAGATTCCCCAGCCCGGTCAGCTTGGAGCCCGGCACTCGGCAGGCGGCGACCGCCGCAAGGGCCGGAAAGGTGTCGGGACTGGCCCCGAGGTCAGCAAAGACCGGCCGAGTGACGGGCCCCTTGGCCACCAGACGATCCCCAAACCACTCGAAGACCATCCCGGCATCGGCCAGAATATCGCAAACGATGCGGTCTCCCTGTGCACTGTCCCGATCGAGACCGGGCAACTCAACCCAGCCGCCGGCAACTGCAGCGGCCGCTATGGGGAATGCCGCCGCTGACCAATCGCCCTCGACGCTCCACCTGACCCGCTTCAGGCCTCCACCGGCGACCCTCCACTGCCTGTTGTCCGAGGACCGTTCCACGTCGGCCCCGAAATCTCCGAGGACCCGGTCGGTCAGGTCGAGGTAGGGCTCGGAGGGCAGCGGACCCACGATCCGGAGGTCCAGGCCGTCAATGAAAAGCGGCGCCGCCAGCAGAAGGGCCGAGACGAATTGAGAGGAAACGCCGGGCCGGATGTCCGCCTGGCCGCCGCGGAGCCGCCGACCCTCAACCGACACCGGCAACATCCGGTTGTTCGAGGCTTCCATCCGGGCGCCCAAGGTACTCAGAACTTGGATCAGCGGTCCCATCGGCCTCTGGCGCAGCCTGGGACTGCCATCAACGATGAAGTGACCCGGAACCGAGGCCAGGAGAGCCAAAAGCAACCGAGCACCGGTCCCCGAGTTGCCCAGGTCGACCTTGATCAGCGACTCCACCGGCGTCATCGGACCGATGGTGATTGTCCGTCCGCTCCACTTCACCGCCCACCCGGCCGTATTCAGAGCCGCCGCCAAAAGGCGCGTATCCTCGCAATCAAGGGGATCTACGATCACTCCTCCGCCCGCGACGGCGCCTGCAATCAAGGCGCGATTGGTCAGGCTCTTCGAGGGAGGAACCGGCAAACGACCGGCCAAAACGCCGGTCGGCCCCGACAGCCGGATCCCAAGATCAGTCACCGGCCGACACCGCCTCGGTGAATTCGACCGGTCGAAGATCCTGATCGACTCCGTGCCACCGCCCGCTCTCGTCAACGATCAAGGACTGGCGGGTCTCCAACCATGCCGGCACGACCATCGCGGTTTTCTCACCTTCGGCAAACGTCCACAGCGTATGAAAGTGGCCGAAGAACAGCACATCCACCCCTCGCCGGAAGGACCGCAGAGCCTCATCCCGGAGGGCCTCGACGGGCTTTTTATACCGGAACTTCCGATTGGTTCGGGCCAGGCGAGCCTCCATTTTTCGAACGATTGCGACAGCGAGGCGCCGAGGCAACCATCGGGCCCACAGCCGGGCCGGAAGACATTTGGAGAGGCGTGACCAGAAGAGATACTGCCAATCCCTCTGATTGACCTTGTCACCGTGCACCAGGCGAAAGGTGACGTCACCAGCTGAAAACTCGAGTGAGAGTGCGCTCTCGTCGACCCGACACACCAGATCCTCCTCGTCGAGGAAGAAATCTCGATTACCCTCGATCAGCCGGACGGTCCCGCCTCGAGACCTGAAACCATCCCACGCCTCAAGCACCATCTCGATGCTTGCGGTCCAGAATTTCGACATCCCAAGCAAATACACAAAGGTGTCCCCGAGATAGAGGATCTCACCAACGCCGGCGCGTTCGGCGTGCTTCAGGAGGGTGACCATCGCCTGGGCGTCTCCATCACGGGTTCCAACGTGGGGATCGGCGATGATCAAACGCTTCACGAACGGCCTAGGAGCGTGTAGGGCATTGACGGCGGATGGATTTCGGAGGGTCGTGAAGTGTCATTTGAGGCGCATTCGAGACCTTGTACTCTTCGTACGGGCCGAGGATGCAACGAAAAAGGGCCTTCACGACACCCGAAATGTGCTGCTGATTCAATGCCCTATACCCTCCTGGTCCAGCTCGAAATCGTCCGGGACGTCAATCTCCATCAACAACAACCCCTGCCCGTGGGTCTTCCCCTGGGCATCGGTGATCACCGACTCGGTCCCGCCGCCACCGAGGCTGTCATGCAAGATGAAGTTCAGGGCTCGGAGATTGGGCACCTCGTACCGGTCCACCGCCCCCTTGCAGATCGCCGAAAAATGCGCCTTGACCGCCTCCGAAGTCACCCTCGACCTCAGCAACTCGTAACCCTCGTCGCTGTAGGCGATCAAACCGATGTTGGAACCGTCACCCTTGTCTCCCGACCGGGCGTGGGCCAAACGTGCCAGCTTGACCTTCATGACCCCACCTCCACGACGGAGACATCGGCTTTTACCTTGTGCCGATCGATAAGAGCCGGCCAATAGGCAACGATTTCCTGGGCCTTGGGCCGTCCCCCGGCGAAACCGGTCACGCCTGGAGGACCCGAGGTCACCAGCGGTGCGATCTCCTTGCCGAACCGATCGACCTTCGCTCGGTCGGTATCCTTGACGCCAAGGCGTAACACCACTTCCGGCGCATGTTCCGCCGGTGGCACGATACCCTCGTGGACCACGCCGACACCGAGATACTCCTCATGGGTGTCGTCGAATCGAACGCCGCTCATCGCCAACCTGTCCCAGACCACACGAGCGCACAGTCGGGCCTTGGCCAGGGCATCGGGTCCCGACACCACCAGCTGTCCGGTGGCCTTGTATCCCGCAAGGTATGAGATGGAAACCTTGAGGGTCGGGGTCGGAGCATTCCCTTTGACATTTGTCACACTGACCCGGTCGACACCGTCCTGGGAAATGCTGATCGAAGTGAAATCGACAATGCAGTCAGGGGTGATGTAGTGGTCCGGCCTGCCCATTTCATACAGGAGCTGTTCGGCGACGGTATCGACTGTCACCATACCGCCGGTCCCGTCGTGCTTGGTGATCACCAGCCCGCCCTCATCACTGACCTCGGCGATGGGATAGCCGATGCCGGCCATGTCCGGGACCTCCCACCACCTCGTGAAGTTGCCGCCGGTGCTCTGGGCGCCGCACTCCAAAATGTGACCCGCAACGGTTCCAAGGGCGATACCGTCCCAGCTTGCCCACTTGAATTCATGTAACACCGGCGCCAATACCAGGCCCGGATCGGTGCACCGCCCGGTAATTACGATGTCCGCGCCCTCGTCGAGGGCGCGGACCATCGGTTCGGTCGGCAAATAGACGTTGGCCGCCAGAATTTCGCGATCCGCGTCAAACAGGCCCTCTCCGGTCTCCATATGGGCAAGGGACTCGCCGGCGTCTCGAAGCTGTTCGAGGCGGTGCAGGATGTCGTCACCCGACACCGTTGCCACCCGCAGACCATTGACATTCTGCCTTCTCGCGCTCTCCAATATTGTTGCGCGGCACGCCTCGGTGTTGACACCACCGGCGTTGGCCACAATACGAACGCCACGTTTCTTGAGCTCCGGAAGCACCTGGTCGACAAATCGCACGAAATCCGTTGCGTAGCCCCGCTCGGGGTTCCGCAGCTTCTGGCGTTGCATGATGGACATCGTCACCTCTGCGAGGTAGTCCATCGTCAAATAGTCAATCGGTCCACCCTCGAAGAGCCTGAGAGGCGCGTCAATGCTGTCGCCCCAGAATCCTTGGCCGTTCCCAATTCGAACCGATCGACCCATTTCCTAGTGACCTTCGACCACTTCTTCGGCCTTTTCGGCCCCAGCTTCTGCGCCTTCGGCCAATGCGTCACCGGCATCATCGATCGCGCCTTCGATAGCCTCACCGGCTTCGTCTACGGCACCTTCAATGGCTTCGCCCGCATCCTCAGCCAGCTCTTCAGCACCCTCGACCACGGCCTCAACGGAATCTTCGATGGCCTCGCCGGTCACTTCCACCGCCTCGTCAACGGCCTTGCCGGCCTTTTCGGCCTGGCCGCAGCCAAGGACGAATAACGCCAACGCCAGAACAACAACGAACAGAACCAAATTCCTCATAACAACCCCCCAAGATAAAATAGGACTCAGGCATTATCGCAAATTCGCGAGGTTTTTGCTGACAAGGTCGCAATGCACTGAATCTCAACCAAAAAACAGGGCCGGACCGACTCCCCCAGGAGATTGGTTGCCCTTTTCCCAAGGTTTTCTCGGATTGAGAAACTATTCTCGGAAATACCGCCGGTCTTGGATCAACGCGGCCAGAATGATCAAGAGGTTCCATACATTCCACCAGATGATCGTATTCCAGCTGGGCCGGAATATCACCAATAGATAGTTGACGATCCCGACCAACAGCATCAGGGTCACTAGATTGCGTCCCTTGATATTCGGCAGTGGAAGTCTCGAAATCATCAAGCCCCCGACCAGTAACACCATGAAGGCAACGTGGGACGGTCTGACCTGATCCCGAATCAACACGGCAACCAGCAAATAGGAGGCCGCCACCGGGACCGGCGCCCCTACTGTTCGGCGCTCCTTTTCGTGGGCATCTGATGTCACGTTGAACCGAGTCAGACGTAGGATCGCACACAGTAGGTAGACCAGGGCGACCGTCAGCCCAAAGGGCTCCGAGTCCTTCAAAATGGCCTGATAGACCAGAAACGCCGGCGCCGCCCCGAAGCTCAAGGCGTCGGAAAAGGAATCCATCTCCTGCCCGAACTCTGACGTCGCATGCAGCCATCTGGCAATGTTGCCGTCCAGCGTGTCCAGGACGATCGCCACCACCAGCAGGTAGACAGCCAACTCGTACCGGCCGTCGGCCGCCACGATCATCGAAATGAAGCCGCAGGAGATGTTGGCCGCCGTGACCCCATTGGGGGCCAAGTACCGATACCGCTTTGGGGAAGACTCGTCGACCGTCATCAACGGGAGGATAGCACCGAACTCGAGGGCGAGGCGAAACTGGAAACTGGAAACTTGAACCTATTTGCCGACCTCATCGGCGACAATCTCAGCTTTGACGATGTAGTCCAGCTTCGGGTACTCCTTCTTTAAGTATGTGTTGCCCTCGCCTGCGATTCGAGACTGACTGGGGCCTTTGCCCCGCGGGGCGCCTTCGCCGTAGCCCGAATAGAAATTTTTGACGACGTCCATGCCCTCGATCACCTCGCCGAAGGGTGAGAATCCCATTCCATCCAGGCGAGAGTTGTCGACATAGTTGATGAAGAACTGGGTCGTTCGGGAATTCGCCCCACTTGTGGCAAAAGTTACCATGCCTCGAGTATTGCTCTTTTCGACGGGATCGTCCTTGATCCGTGCGGTGCGCCAGGCCAGATTGACTGCCGGATCCGGGTTGAAACCGATCTGAGCCATGAAGGGCCGCGGCGTCAGAATCACCCGGTAAAAGGCCGCGTCATCATAGAAACCGATGGACACCAGGTTGAAAAACCGGTCTGCGCCGTTTGGCGCCCAGTCACGGTGGACCTTGATGGTGAAGTCGCCGGCAGTCGTTTCGACCTTGACCGTAAACTCAGCCGGTGCAACAGCCGTCGCAGCGGACGGGTTGAGAAGAGCCGCTGAGGGTCCATCGACAACCTCGTCGGCACCGATCACCGGCATTGAGCCAAGGAAAAGTAATACAGCAGCTACCAAAAATAATTTATTTCGCATTTTGCCTCCAGGAATAAATTCTACAGGATCCGGAAGGCGCCGACGCTTTAACCCGAGAGCACCAAAAACCCCGGACGGGACGTGCCGCCCTTGATGTTGTCCAGGGGCGCCCTCCCGACTCGAGTACAGCTGCGGTCAACGTCAAGGGGGGCAATCCACGGCGTACGCCTCGGTGGGCGAGTCTCGGCCAACGCCGTAGGCCGCCGAGGCCTTTTTCCTCAAGGGGTGGTTCTCTCCCCGTATCCGAAATTTCGCCCCTTGAGGAAAATGCGCCGAGCGGGAGCGATCAGCACCCGTTTGAGCCACCGTCGACCTCGAAGCGCTCCCGAAGGCCGGTGTTGGGATTCCGGGGCCGGGACCGGGGACAGCGTCAGGGGCCTCGACAGGTCCAGCGGCGGCCCGTGCAGGCACCTGAGCTGAGAGCTGATCGCCGACAGCTGACAGGTTCTTTGCTATCCTTCCCCCCCCATCCCGGGGCCCTGGAGAGCTTGTGTCCGAAAACACCTACTACATAACGACGCCGATCTACTACGTCAACGACATGCCGCACATCGGCCACATCTACACGACGGTGATGGCCGACGCCTTCGCCCGCTTTCACCGAATGCAGGGGCGCTCCGTGCGTTTTCTGACCGGCACCGACGAACACGGGCAGAAAATCGAAAAGAGCGCTGCGGCCAAAGGATTGAAACCAATCGAGTTGGCGGATAAAGTTGTCGAGCGGTACCGCCATCTCTGGGAGGTGCTCAACATCTCCCACGACGATTTCATCCGCACCTCGGAGGATCGCCACAAGGCCGGCGTCACCGAAATCATCAAGCGCATCATGGCTTCAGGCGATCTCTACAAGGGTGAGTACGAGGGTTGGTACTGTGCCGGCGCCGAGGCTTTCGTGCCCGACTCTCAGGTCGTCGACGGGAAAGACACCGAGAGCGGCTATCCCGTTGAAAGGTTGTCCGAAAGCAGTTGGTTCTTCAAGCTCTCCGCTTACCAGGAGCCCCTCCTCAAGTGGTACCGGGAAAATCCCGACTGCATTCAGCCCAAGAGCCGCTATAACGAGGTTCTGCGCTTCGTCGAGGGCGGCCTGAGAGACCTCTCAGTGTCGCGGACCTCGGTCTCTTGGGGCGTACCGTTTCCTAACGACGCCCATCACGTGGTCTACGTGTGGCTCGACGCACTGACCAACTACATCTCGGCACTCGGATTCGGCAGCGATGACTCCTCGGCCTTCGATCAATTCTGGCCCGCCCAGATCCACATGGTCGGCAAGGACATCCTGCGTTTTCACTGCGTCTACTGGCCCGCCTTCCTGATGTCCGCCGGTCTGCCCTTGCCGAAGACCGTCTTCGGCCACGGCTGGTGGATGCGGGACGACGCCAAGATGTCCAAGAGTCTGGGCAACGTCGTAAGGCCTGACTACCTGATCGAACGTTTCGGCCCCGACGCGCTGCGGTATTTTTTGGCACGAGAAATGGCCTTCGGCCTGGACGCGTCCTTTTCCGACGTTGCATTCCTCGAGCGGTTTAACGCCGATCTGGCCAACGCCCTGGGGAACACCGCCTCACGAGCGGTTTCGATGACCGAGCGATTCCTCGATGGGAAGATCCCGAAGGCCCACCCGCCGGGACCGATTGCCGAGGTTGCCGCCGAAGTCGTTGCCGGCTATCTGCATCACATGGAAAAAATGGAACCTCACCGCGCACTGGAGACAACCTGGCGCCTCCTGGCGGCAATCAACGCCCACATTCAGGAGCGGCAGCCATGGGCCCTGGCCAAACAGGGTGACGCCGGCCGTGCAGATCTCGAGGCGACCCTTTACGACTCGCTGGAAGGCTTGCGAATCGTGTCATTGCTGATTGATCCCTTCATGCCTTCGATTGCCGAGCGGCTGAGGGCGCAGATTGGCGCCGCCGGATTACCGGTCAATCTGGGCGAGGCCACCCGCTGGGGCCTGTTGTCCGAAGGGGCCTCAACCCCGAAGGCCGAAGCCCTCTTCCCGCGGGTAGACGTCAAAAAGATGATGAAGGAACTGTCAGATCG
>DAOWGJ010000131.1 GCA_030637505.1 Holophagae bacterium | reverse complement strand
GGGCCGGATTGGCTTCGGGTCACCTGGTCTTGTGAGTTCCTATTACCGGCCAATACGGCTCACAATCCTTCCGGCGCGGGCTAGTCCACCTCGTACTGCTCCTGATGAAACAGGGGATTCTCCCTCAGGATGACTTCGAGTCCGTGAACTTCCTCCAGTTCTCGGAGCAGATCTCGGAAGGGGCCCTGAAGGTAGTGGGAAATTTCCGGGTGAACCATCAGGGAAATCTGCTCGAGGCGGTTGGTCTGGCTGAGGTCGAGCAGCTGTCTTCGAATTTCCAGGCAGATGGTCGGGAGACTCTTGATGCGTCCCGTCCCGTGGCAGTGGGGACAGGAGCGGCTGAGGGTGCGGTCGAGGCTCGGGCGAGTCCTTTTGCGGGTCAGCTGGATCAAGCCGAGTTCAGACATTGGGACCAGTTGAGTCCTGGCAGGATCGAGGCGGAGGCCCTCCTCGAGCCTGGAGAACAGAGCTTCTCGATTTTCCTGGACTTCCATGTCGATGAAATCGATGACGATAATGCCGCCGAGGTCCCGAAGGCGAAGCTGCCGGACAATTTCACTGACGGCTTCTCGATTGACATGAAAGGCGGTGTCCTCGAGGTCTGTCGAACCGACATATTTCCCCGTGTTGATGTCAATTGCCACCAGGGCTTCGGTCTGATTCACAACCAGATACCCTCCGCACTTCAACCAAACCTTGGGCCGAAGGGCTTTTTCCAGTTCACGGTCGATACCGTGGGCAACCATCAGATCACGGGAGTGCCGGAAGAGCTTGACCCGGGAAACCAGGTCGGGATCTAAGTGTTCGAGAAAGCCCAGGACTTCCCGGAAGGCCTCTTCGTCATCGATCCAACATTCATCGATATTCCGCGTGAACATGTCGCGGATTGTCCTCAAAACCGGGCTCAACTCTCGGTGAATCAGACCGGGCGCCGAGGTCTTCTCCGCTGCGTCCTGTACACGACTCCAAAGGGCCAGCAAGGAATTTCCGTCCGACACCAGGTCCTCGGCTTTTTGGTTTTCACCAGCGGTCCGCACGATCCATCCACCAGGCTGATCGATGGCGGCGATGACTTCCCTCAGCCGCTCCCGCTCCGCTTCGTCCGTAATGCGGCGCGACACTCCCAGTTGAAACGTCGTCGGCAGATACACCAGGAATCTGCCCGGGAGGGAGATGTAGGTCGTCAGCCTGGCTCCCTTGGAGCCCAGGGGATCCTTGACGACCTGGACCAAGGCTTCCTGCCCCGGTTGAAGCAGATCGTCGATCGTCGATGGGCCGAGGTCCGGGGGGTCATCCTCGGCTTCGAGGGGCGCAAAAATTTCGCTGAACTCGTCGAGGATGCCTCCCGCCTCACGAACGTAGAGAAAGGCGTCGCGGTTGAGACCGACATCGACAAAGGCCGCTTGCATACCCGGAAGGACGCTGGTGACCCGACCCTTGTAGAGGTTGCCTACGACCGAGGATGTCCGCAGCCGCTCAGCGCGGTAGGCGACCAGACGCCCATCCTCACGCTGGGCCACCCGGGTTTCTACGGGGTTGACGGAGAGATAGAGAACACAACGCATCATTGATTCACAAACCGGTGGCGCCAGATTGACTGCACAATACCCAGTGTCGCACAAGTCGAAATCACTGACGAGCCCCCGTACGAGAAAAGCGGCAGGGTGATGCCGGTGGTCGGAAACCAGCCCAGGACCATGCCGAGATTGACGACGATCTGAAAGGCGAGCCACGCGAAAACCAAGGTCACGAAACTGAGGCCGAAGCGACGCTCGGTTTTTTCAATCAGCACTCCCAGTCGGAGGAGGATCATACCGAAGGCGATCAAGAGAGCGGACCCACCGATGAAGCCTGTACTTTCGGCCCAGGCGGCAAACGCGAAATCCGTGTGTTGGGCAGGGAGAAAACGAAGTATTGATTGCGACCCTCGACCGATACCTTCGCCAGTCAAGCCGCCCGATCCCACCGCAATTCGGCTCTGTCGAACCTGATAACCCGCACCGTATGGGTCTCGATCCTGGTCAAGAACCGTCAAGACACGTTCCTTTTGGTAAGGTTTGAGCGCAGTCGTCCACGAGACTCCCACGGTGATCATGGCCAGCAGGCCCAGGGCGACCCATACGCGAGGTTTCAGGCCCCCCAGCCACCAACCGACAACGAGGATCGGGCCGAAGGTCAAGGCGACTCCAAGATCGGGCTCCAAAAGAACCAGTCCCACCGGAACAGCGACGATGGCTACAATAATCAGAAAGGCCCAAAGGTCCAGACGATCTTCTTCTCGCTTTCCCAAGAAGGCGGCCACCATCAACATGGTTCCGAGGCGAGCGAACTCGGACGGTTGGAGGCTCACGGGCCCGAAAACAAACCAGCCCCTGGTTCCTCCTCTGACCTGACCGAAGACCAGGACGGCGACCAGGGCAACCAAGCCCAGGGCGAAGATCTTCGGGGCCGCCCTCTCCCAATAGGTCGCACGGACGAAGGAGCAGGCCCACAGCAGGGCCAGTCCAAAGACACCCCAGATCGCCTGCCGCAAAAAGAGTCCCGACCCGACGGCTGATGAAACTCCGTAGAGATTGACCAATGAGGCAGCCAAGACACTGACAATGGCCAACATCAACGAGCTGTCGATCCGATGGTGCATGCCTGGTCCCTACCCCCCTTCCCCATCGCTGACGGCCTTGAGACCGGATCGGAAGGCGGCTCGAAAGATGGTGGCGGCGGCCGGCGCCGCAACCGACCCTCCACTGCCGCCATGCTCAACCAGAACCGCAACCGCAAACTCTGGATCCTCGATCGGCCCCCAACCGACAAACCAGGCGTGGTGTTGCAGATGGCGTGGACGTTCGGCTGTCGAACCTTCGTCAGGCAGGCGAGCAACCTGGGCGGTTCCGGTTTTTCCTGCGACGGGGAGGTCCCCAAGGACCCGGGCTGTTCCCTGTTTGCCGTGAACGACCCGCTCCAGTCCTGCGACAACAACATCGAGGGCCTCACGATCGAGAGGGACATATTCGGGCCGGAACGGGCTGGATTGCGAAATCAGATGAGGCTGAACCAGGTACCCGCCGTTGGCCAAGAGGGCGAAGCTCCGAGCCATTTGCAATGTGGTAACCAACACCGGTCCTTGGCCGATGGAGACTGAAACGCTTTCGCCGGCATACCACGGTGTGCCCCGGACCCGACGACTCCACTCGGGAGTTCCAATCAAGCCGGCAGCCTCCTGGGTCGGGCCCAAGCCAGTCGACCCTCCCCAACCGAACCGCTCCAGCCATGAGGCCATTCGCTCGATGCCCAGTTTTTGGCCAAGCAGGTAGAAATAGACGTCACAGGAAACTTCAAGACCCCGTTTCAAGTTGACGGCACCGTGCCCTCCCCGGCGCCAACACCGAAAGGTATGACCGTAGAGCGTGATGGAACCTCGACAGTATACGGACCACTGGGGATCAATCAGGCCTTCTTGAAGTCCGGCGAGAGCCAGGAACGGCTTGATCGTCGAGGCGGGCGGGTAGGTTCCCTGAAAACATCGATTCTGGAGAGGGTGTTGGGGATCGTTTGAAATCTTGGACCACTGCTCGGGGCTCAGGGGCGCGCTGAACACATTGGGATCGAAACTCGGCGAGGAATACAATGCTCGAACAGCGCCGGTGTGCACGTCCAGAACGACGACCGCCCCCGCGTTATCGCCCAGTGCTTCGACGGCGGCCTGCTGGATTTGGGTGTCAATCGTTACCACCAGATCGTGGCCTGGAACGGGTTCCCGGTCATCGACCATTCCCAGTTGGCGTCCCACCGCTGAGACGACGACCCGGCGCTCTCCGTACCGGCCTTGAAGCAGATCCTCACCGAGGGCTTCAATTCCCGTCGCTCCAATCATCTGGTCCGGCTGAAAGTTTTCACGACCTTCGGCCTCGGCCGGGGTCAATCTTCGAAGGTAACCGATGGCATGTGCCATGCGCCCGGACCAGGGGTAGGAGCGGCGGAAGCCGCTGACGATCGAGAGCTCCGGAAAATCGCTTTGATGAGTGCGTACGCGGGCCAGGTGTCCCCAACTGATGTCTTCTGCGGCGACCAGGGGCGCCATCGTTCTGATCCTCCGTGCCGCGAATTTCCTTTGGAGGTCTCCACCTTCGACGATGCCCTGGTCAACCAGGAAGGCAACGGTCCGGTCGAGATCATCGGCCTCATCGGGAAAGACCAGGAGTTTCCAGATCGGGGCATTGTCCGCCATCACCACCCCCTGCCGATCGAAAATCCGTCCGCGAGGCGCAGGAACGGGAATCCTCCTGAGCCGATTGTTCTCGGCGAGTCGGGCCCATTTTTCTCCCTCGATAATCTGCAGTTGGACCAGCCTGAAGTGGAGCAGGCCGAGGGCCCCGAGAGCAAGGAAAAGCACTACCCGAGACCGGTTGCGAAAGAGAACTGGGTCGGTGCGGATCCTCATCACCGAAGCCGACGGGTACGATGCTGCTGCCACCGTTCTGGGAGGTTGAGGGCAATCACCCCGTGAACCGAAGCGCACCAGACTCCGGTCAGGATGACGGAAACGCCCACCCAGGACCAGGTCGGGGTTCCGGGAAGGTCCAGTGGGAGGTAGCAGACGGATCGAATGAGCCAGAAGACGAGCGTTCCTCCGACGCCGAACGCAAACCAGGCGCGACCCCTTCGCTCGGCCACGACGGAGCATCCGAACCAGGTCATCAGCGCCGCGGCGCTCCAGGCGATCACACCAGGGCCGATGACCGGTTCGAAGAGTAGATCCCAGC
>DAOWGJ010000385.1 GCA_030637505.1 Holophagae bacterium | reverse complement strand
GGGGCAGAAAGACCGCGCCGCGTCCATTCTTCGACAACACCACCCCGTGAACGCCGACCGTGATCGCCTCGGGGCCGGGCACTCTCCGAGACGGCGACAAGAGCGAGACCTCGACCGAAAGCCTCTCGAGTTCGCGGAGTTCCAGGGCCGGAAAGCGCGGATCCCGCGAGGCGGAGACAGCGGCATGCACAACCGCGTCGACCACCGACCCCCGCGCCTCGATCACACCCATACAGGCTCGCAAACGGCCGGCTCGACCAGGCTTGATTTCGGGGTGATTGAGGGTGACGAAGGCGCCTGCCGGTGCGTCCAACATCGGGTCGTCTGGGTGAGCCGAAAACCAGCGAGCCAGCTGTGGGCCATGTCCCAGTCGCGTTTCCAGGACCGCGCGCGCAAGCCCGGCCACCGCTGTCTGCTGGTCGGGGCTCAAGATCGGAAGATCGGAGGGAGACTCGTCCTGCTTCCACGGTCGCCATCGGCCGGTGTATGCGATCGAGACGTAGGACACCGACTGTTTGAAGTCCCCCATGACGTGCCCCGAAGTCGTTACGCCCAGGACCTTGCCCGTGCCGTCGAAGGCCTGCTCAATGATTTCCAGGAGCACCGACACCGGTTTGCTTCCGCAGACAGTGTCCCCGGAGACTTCGACCTGGTGCCGGAACCCGTCGGCGTTGCCTTCGGCAGCGAGATCGGCAGTCGCACGCGCCAAATCCAGGAGCCGGTCACCGAGATCAGGGCCCTGCGGGAACGGCGCCCAACGGAAGGATTCTCCGTGGTGAGAGAAATCGGTCGAGACGACGACGATGGTCTCTGCACCGAGAAAACCCGCCAACGCCTCGGCGATCTGAGAGGTCTCCCCAGGATTTGTGTGATGGCCGATCAGGATGGGTACGATGCGGGCTTCGGGAAGCACGATCTGTAGGAAGGGCAACTCCACCTCGAGGCAGTGCTCCCCATCATGGGCCGAAGAGGGCCCGCCGAAAACGCCCATGGCCCGCAGTGAGTTCACCGTCGACCGATCGATTTCGACATCGCCCAGGGGCGTCTTGAACGCAGTCACTCCTTTGGCCGGAAGGGCGCCTCCGCCAAACGACGCCCGGTGGGATGGCCCGATCAGGATGACCCTGGTCACCTCAGAGCCCACGAGATGCTTGAACGCCCGAGCCGCCGTGGCGCCCGAGTAGACGTAGCCCGCGTGAGGCACAACGACCGCACGGGCCGCCATTCCTTCGAGCGACGGCGCCTCCTCCAGAAGGTCCACGACGCTTGTCCGCAACGCCTCCTCCGTTCCCGGGTAGAAAGCGCCGGCCACCGCCGGCGCACGAACCGATCCAAAGGATGGAAAAGCGACCATCAGCACCACCCCCAGCCAAAAACGGAGCAGACTCATCGTACCCTCCAGTCTATCGCAGAAACCGACTGGGAGGCCGGCAGACCAGAGGGGAAGAAGCGTGGACTTCACACTCCGTCGTCAACTCCAGATTCTCTCCCCCCCGGTAAGGCGGCTATTCCGCTTCTCTCAGCTTGGCCGCACGCGCCAGATGGCGCGTGACGCCTTTGTCGTCGCCCTCGACGCGGGCGAGCCGGGCCATCGCCATATAGACCTCCGGTTCCGAGGAGAACCACCACCGCGCCCGTCTGAGATAGGACCTTGCTTTGCCCAGGTTTCCGTTGTGCATCTCGATATCCGCCATGGCAATCAGCGTGAATGGATTCCGAGTCTGGCGGGCCGCCGCGGCCAAGGCGCTTCTGGCGGCCTCGTCATGACCCTGATCCCTGTGGATACCGGCGATGTTGGTCAGAGCGGAGGAGTTGGACGGCTCAGCCTCCAATGCCTTGGCGTAGGCGTTGAGGGCCTGGGCCGTTCGGCCTTCACGGTATTCGACAACCCCGAGGTTGACCCATCCCGGCGCCCACTCCGGAGCCAGCAGAACCGACAGCTCAAAATGGCGGCGAGCCTCGATCAAATCGCCCTCCCTCAATGCCAAACCGCCACGGTTGGTATGGTGCATCGCACTGGCGCGAACGTCACTGATGATCCGCTGATGGATCGTGGGTGCGGAAGAAGTCACGTAGAAGTCAAATAGATTCAGCTCGTTGGCCCCCCGGTAACCGGCAACGACATGACGGTTGACGACCACCAAGCCGTCGATCCGCTGGACATCGGGGACCTTCTGTACCGAGACCAAAACCGCCGGGATTCCCAGTGACCTCGCCATCGCGATGAACAGGGCAGTAAAAGCCATGCAGTTCCCCCGCCGTTGGGCGAAGGCGTCCTCCGCACTGAGCGTCAGAAATCCGTCGTATTCGAACTCGAAATTCTCCCGATCAAACAGGGACCTCTGGAGGATTTTGAGCTGCTTCAAGGGCCCGGCCGGGCCCGCGCCCTCCATCTGCTGTCGAGCCCATTCCTGCATTTCCGGAGTTGCGCCAAAGGGATAGATCACTCCGGCCGGATCGATGCCGCGCGCGGCCACCGCAGACTCCCACCGCCCAGTATCCTCCTCGGCGCCGAGCGCCCAACTCGGCCAAACGACCGCCAAAATCAACGCGAAAATACAGCTGATCGCTCTCAAATCTCTATCCTGGTGTTGTTTACGAAAAACGGATCAAAATGTTGCGTCAATTCACGGAAGGAACTGGGGCAGAGGACAGCAACACCGTCAGCCGGCAGCTTCAGAAACGGCCGAAGCGTCATCGACCCGCGCAGAGCCTCTCCCTGCAGCCTGAGCGTATAATCCTCCGATGAGAATCAGGCTCCTTGCCCTGGTGACGGCTGGAATCATGGTGGCCCTGATGGTCGCCACCGCCGTCATCGTGCACCTCGGACCGATCCAACGCGGCGTCGCGGACCGGTTGACGACGATCATCGAGGCGAAGACTTGCCTCTCGGCCGAGGTCGATTTCTTTGAGTACAGGATATGGCCCGCCACTCTCAAGGTCCGGGGCATCAGCGTTTCGGGGCCGTCAGGGCGATCCCTGACGATCGAAGCTGTCGATGCTTCCTGGGCGTGGTCCCAGTTGATCGGCGATACGCCTCGGCTTCGCCGCCTGGAGATCGTGGGCCTCGATGTCAACGCCTTGGAGCTGCCGATGCCCTGTCCCGCCGATGACGACGCAGGCCCCTCGGCCGATCCCTGGAGGGCCCTGGAAATCGACGATCTGACGATCACTCGAGCCGGGGTCTCCGGAGAGAGCCCTGATCTGAAATTCACGTGGACGGGGCTCGCAGCCCAGGCGGCGCTGGTCGACCAACGTCTCGGTCTTCGGGCCACCGCCCGGAACCTCCATCTGCGCCGGGACGGACGGGACCTGACAATCGGTCCGCTCACGGTCGAAATTCAGGGCTCCCCGAAAACCATCGAGCTGAAGACCCTGAGAATCACCGGTGGACCCTTGGAGTTTGAGGCAGAGGGATCCGCAGCCGGCGACGGTGCCGGTGCGACGGCCCAAGTGTCCGCCAACGTTGCTCTGGACGAGATACTACGCTGGTGGGACCCCTCTGTGGCAGCCCTCGTCGATCCCAGGGGGCGCCTCGATGCTGTCGCCGACCTCAGCTGGGACACCAACGCCGGTCTCCGATTTGAGGCTCGGCTCGCTGGTCAGCCCGTTCGCCTGGCCGGCTACACCATCAGCCGGTTCGAGGCGGCGTACGAGGAAGGCAGGTTGACCGCCGAGGCCGCTGATCCCTCGTGGGGCCGGGTGGATATGGACCTGGGCCCCGACGAGATCTTCGAGGTCAGGGCCCGACTGAAAGGCGCGGACCCCACACCGGCCCTGAAGCTGGCCGCCGTCGAGTTGCCGGCAGGCATCCCAGAGGACGTTGGACTTTCCGGCGATCTCCAGGCCCGGATGACCCTTCCACCTGAAATTGATCGGATGACGGGGTCAGCCGACCTCGAAGCCCGTTGGAAGGGCAGTTGGGCCCGGCTTCGCGGAAAGGCAGACAACGGCATCGTGATCGACCAGGCGAGCGGCCACATCCTCGGGGCGGACCTGGAGGCCTCCGGAACCATCACCAACGAAGGAAGCCTCGGCCTCCAGGCCGCGGTTCACATTGGCGCCCCTGGAGATATGATCGCCCGGCTGTCGCCTTTTCTACCCGAGCTCGAAACCCTGATCGTCGAGGGAGGCCCCCTGGACGCCGACCTCCGGCTGGGCGGCACATTGGCGACCCCAAGCATCGACACCGATATCCGGTGGGAGGCGCCTGAGATCGAGGGCAACCGGCTCCTGGCCGCCCATGCGAGGGTCCAGGGCACTCTTGATGACGCCAACTGGGCCGCGACGCTCGATGCCGAAGGTGGACGAGTCGAAGCCGAAGGCACGGCCTCAATCCGGTCCGGAAAGGCGGCCGGGGACTGGCGCCTCGAGGCAGCAGACCTCAGCGCCCTTCGGAAGAGCATCGCAGCAGCAGCCGGGCCTGCCGTCGCCGGATCAATCACCGGCAGGGGGACCTTGCGATTCGAGCCCAACGGCTGGGGCGCCACAGCCCAGATAGACGCCCGAGACATTTCGGCAGGACCCATCGCCATCCCCCACCTGATGTTCGAAGCCCAAGTCGATCCCGACTGTGCGTCGATCGATTCGATAAAGGTCGATATCCTCGAGGGGCATATCGAGGGCGCCGGGACCCTGTGCCCGATCGGCGTCGACGGCGAGATTCAGGCCGCGATCAGGTGGTCCGACCTCGATCCCAATCACCTTGTTGACACCATTCCCGATCCCGCACGAGGCCTCACCAGCGGCCGGCTCAACCTCAAAGGCCCGCTCTCAGACCCAACCGGCTCGGCCCTGCTCTCATGGGAATCAAGAGCCGATGACGCTCCGCTGGAATCGGCCATCCTCCAGGCCCACCTCGAGCACGGCCTGGTCACGGTGGTGTCCGACCGGCTCGAAAGTATTTCCGGGCCCCTCATTCTTCGGGCCGATTTACCGATGGGAGGTTTCCCGAAGCCCATCTGTCTCTTTCCGGATGCCCCATCCGGACCGTGGCAAATCAGCCTGGCCGGGCACGACCTCGCCCTGGGCCCCCTCGTGGCCATCCTCGAAGGGTCGGATCTCAACCCGACCGGCAGCTGTGACCTTGACCTTCGAGTCTCATGGCCTCCCGATCAAGGGGGGCTGCCCCAGGTACACCTCGAAATCCCCGATTTCGAAATCACAATCGCCGGGCGCACGATCGCCGCCAAGGCGCCTATTCGGGCAGCCCTGGACGACCGCGGGGTCGTTGTCGCCGATATCGACTTGCAAGACGACCTCAGTCGGTTGGTTGCCGGCGGCTCGTACAACCTGATGACATCGGAGATCGATCTTTCGATAGACGGTTCACTGGATCCGGCCCTAGCATCACTAGCGCCGGTCCCCGTGACCTTTCGCGGGCCACTGACCATCAAGGGTCGAATCCAGGGGCCCGCCGACGCATGGGTCGGGTATCTCAACCTCGACCACGAGGACGGAGCGATCGAGATGCGGGATCCGCCACTGGAGATCACCGACGCCTCGCTCGAAGCCCAATGGCAAGATGGAATCCTTGAAATCACCGGAGGTTCGGCGCAGGTCAACCGGGGCTCGATCGCCTTGGGCGGCGCATGGGATCCTGAGAGCGGCCAGGGCATCATCGCCGAAATGGAAGACGTGACCGCGCTCCTCCCCGGGGGCATCGTCACACGCTGGGACGGCGTTATCGCCTTTGAGCCGGCGTCCGACCGCCTGATGACGGTTGCTGGTGATCTGAGCCTGAAATACGGCGTGTGGGACTACCCCTTCGACCTGGGGGCCGCCGTTAGGGGCGCAGACGACGAGGCCGTCCCCGGAGCCGACGACATCACCCACCGCATCGGCCTGGATGTCGAGGTCCGCGGCGGGGGCGGCATCACGGTCGACAACAATCTGGGCCAATTCGGGGTCCGATGGAATGTGCTGGAGATCGGCGGAACCGTCGCACAACCCCGGATCATGGGCGACCTCAATCTGCTCCCGGGCGGGGTGCTGATGGCCGCCGGCCAACCGATCAAGATCCGGAGGGGTCTGGTGCAGTTCACCGGCGACCCCTTGACCGACCCCCTGCTCGAGGTCGTCCCCGAGGATCTCGGCAGTACGACGTCCTGGGATCTCGGTGCATCCGGTGACGCCATGCAGCCGCAAGCGTCCAGCATGGCCGCCGCAGGGCTGGCCTCCGGCCTCGGCGCCGTCTTCGGACTGGAGAACACCACCATCAGGCCCGAGGAAATCGCCATGGAGACCGATGAGGACACCAGTACCGATTTCTCGATCGGCCAACAGCTGAACCACAACACCGCCCTCTTCTTGACGACCGACCTGCGGGATAGCCAAACGCGCACGACGCTGCTCCAACTGTGGCGGCTCCCCTCTTTCCCCGGCCTGACCCTTCAGGCCATGACCCGGACCGACCCCGGCGAAGCGGATTTCAAGCTGTTGCAACGGTTCAGCTGGGGTGGGACCCAGGCCACCGACGACCAACCCCGGCTCCACAAGGTCCAGCTCGAAGGAGAGTGGCCGTGGTCAAAACGGAAACTCCGCAAAGCAACCGGCCTGGTTCGTGACCAACCCTGGGACCCGTTCTTCCTCTTTCTCGGGGATATTCGGCTGGAAAAGAAACTGATGGAACAGGGCTGGCCGGAAGCCCGGGTCGACATCCGGGTCGACGGCACGCCCGAAAGACCCATCGCGGTCTTCACCTGCTCTCCCGGCCGACATGTTGAATTCACCTTCGAGGGCGACTCGATCGGCAAGACCCTCAAATCAAGTCTACGGCCGCTCTACCGCTTCCCCCCATTTGAACGGGCCGCTCTGGCCGAAATGGGCCGGCTCGCCAAGCGACATCTTTGGGCCGCAGGTCACCCCGATGCGACGGTCGACATCGTCTCGGACGGCGAGGGCCAGGTCGTGGTCTCCGTCGACCAAGGTCCTGAAACGACCCTGCGCGGGCCAATGCTCGAAGGCGTTCCCGACGCAGCCGCTCCCTCACTGACGGTATTGCTCGGTCAGCCGACCGAGTTGACCGAAATCTCCAAGGACCCCACCCGGGCTGAGCGTATCGTTCGGCGCACCCTTGCGACCGCCGGATATCGGGACGTACGCGCAGTCGAGAGCTGGACCGAAACCACGGCCGATGGCGTCATCGAGGTCCACCTTCGGGTCGATCCCGGGCCTCTTGCCCATGCCGTCCGGGTCGACCTTGTCGGAGACGATCCCCTGGGACTGACCGATTCGCAAGATTTCGCCATCCGGTCGAACATGGTCTTGGAGAGGGGAACGATCGACAAAGCGGTCGCCTCGCTGCGCCGGTCCTATCGAAAAGAGGGCTTCACCCAGGTTCGGGTGCGGTCCCAGATCTATCGGTACGACGACCAGCAGTGGGCCGTGCTCCTGACCCTTGACCCTGGATCGACTGCAGTTGTCGATCGAATTGAGATCTCCGGTCGACGTCATCTCAGCGAAAGGACTTTGCTCGAAGGCCTACCCGTGCAAGCAAACAAGGTTTTCCTCCTGGACGACCTGGACGACAGCGTCGCCCGCCTGGCCACCTTCGATCCGGTCGAGCGCGTAACCGCGACAACCCGACCCGAGGGCGACCGGGTCGTCGTCGATCTCGACATCATCGAGAAGGCACGCTGGACGGGGGAGATCGGCGGCGGGTGGAACTCCGATCGCGGCGCCACCGCCCGAGTGGGCGTCAACGACAACAATCTCTTCGGACGGGGCTTTCGCCTGGGTCTACGGGGCCGGTGGGAGCAGGACTTCCTTCAGGGCCGCATCATTCTGGCCCTTCCGCCCCTGCCCGGCGGGCGCTTCTCTGCGGGCATCAACGCCAGCTACACCGAGGATGTCCTCCCGGCGGAACTCGAGGGTGATTTGGTAATTCGCGAGAACATCCACGAGGCCTCCCTTGAAGGCCACTACCGACTCAGACCCGGCCTGTGGACCCGCGGCTACTACCGTTACACCCGAACTCGCACCTTCGAGGAGGACCCGTTCGATCCCGATTTCCCCTTCGACATCACCATCGATGTTGCGGTTCTCGGCGGGCAGATCGTCACCGACCGGTTGGACAATCCCTTCGACCCCCGCCACGGCTTCTACCTTGCCCTCGACCTCAGCTGGGCCGGAGAGGCCATCGGGTCGGACAAGGAGAACATCCGGGGTCTTCTGACAGGGTCCCTGGCCTCGGAACCCTTCGAGGGTTGGACCTGGTTCCAGAGTCTGCGCCTGGGTGCGGCCAAACCCCTCAACGGCGTACTGGATCGCAACTCCCGGTTTTTCGCCGGGGGTTCCGCCTCGATCCGCGGCTTCAAGCTGGACAGCGTCGGGCCGGTCGAAACCCTCGGCGGCGTCACCATCTTCGCCGGGGGCGAGGCCTTGTTCGTCCTCAACGAAGAACTGCGCTTCCCCCTGTGGCAAGCACTGAGGGGCGCCGTTTTCGTCGATGCCGGACAGGTATGGGAGACGTGGTCGGACGCCGGTTTTGACCTGTCGGTAGGCGCCGGTATCGGCCTGCGCTGGAGCACTCCAGTAGGCCCCCTGTGGGTCGACGCCGCCTGGCCCGTCGCCAATCCCGGGGAGAATTCCGGGGCGAGGTATAGCTTCGGTATTGGGCGGACGTTCTAGGCAAATTATCGAATAATTTGCATGGGGGGCGGGGGTGCTCTGACCTCCAAGAGGTTCGACCCAGCAAGTGCGCTCATTCCAATGGCGCGTGCGGGGTCAGGCAGCAGCGACCGAGAAAGCCAACGCCGGCGTACAAAACCGCGAGCGCCAATGACGCCAAAACGGGACGTGCCATTCTTTGCATTGTCCTCAAGGTAACCTTGATCTACACATGCAGTTGCGGACAATGCATAGGGTGGCAATCCCCGGAGAGCGCTTCAGCGATCGAGTCTCGGCCAACGCCGTAGGCCGCCGAGGTCATTTTCCGGAGGGGCGGCTCCCTCCCCAATTCGAACAAAATCGCCCCTCTGGGAAATGCGCCGAGCGGGAGTGCCGGAAGGCGCTCCCGAAGGCCGGGGCTGGAATCCATCGTCCGGAACCGCGACCGCATCCCCAAACCGCGTCCGCGTCCGGCGGCAGGGTCAGCGACAGATGGCCGCGTCCGCGTCCGTGATCCGCGTCCGGAGCAGCGACCGAGACCGCGTCCGTGACCGCGGCGGCGACAGTGGCGGGCGGTGATCTGATGCTGTGGTTGTCCCGGCCCGCGGATTGCATCCCCGGCCTACTGGCACGCGCGAGCGCGCACCAGCGTCGCCTTTCCTGCGAGCCCGCAGCGGGGTGTTTGACGTAATAACAACGCGGGCTCGCAGAAAAGACGAGCGACGGCCTACGGCGTCGGCCGAGACTCGATTGCTTACGCGCTCGCCGTGGGTTGCCAGGTAACGGCTTTCTTCGTGGGCTGCGGCGCGATCGGAAGGTCTGCCCGGTGAAGAAAGCCGAACCAGGCACGCCCCGTCGGAGAGGGGTGCTCTTGGTATTTGACGCCGGCGTTGGCCGTGTTCCGGTCGCGTTGATTCGGAACCGTAGTATGATTCCTGCGAGATTTTATTCACCTTGGAGGGTGTATTTCCATGAAAATCGTTATCCTTTCGTTTGTTATCGTTCTTTTCGTCATGCCTCTTGCGGCTGCCGACCAATCACACAGAATCTCGGAGATCGACCAACCGGCGGTCGAGCGTCACATCGAGGGAGTTCTCGACAGCACGCTCAACCAGGCGCCCAATCGGTCCAACGGCGTCTTCTCGGACGAGGTCTGTGATTTTTGCGGCGGTGGAGCTCAGGTGCTGGCCGAAAATTTCACCGTCATCACCGGAGGCCTGGGCTTCGACCTGGAGCAGATCGTGATGTGGGGTGGGTACTTTCCCAACAACGTCCCCATCGCCGTTGACGATTTCGACGTTCTGGTTCACTCCGACGCCGCCGGCATACCTGGCGCCGTGATTTGCACCGAGACGGGCATGGCGGCCACTTCCAGGGTCGATACCGGAATCGATTTGTTCGGTGTGGATGAATACCTGGTCACTCTTGACCTCGCCGTCGCCTGCAACCTGGCCGACGGGACCTACTGGATCGAGATCTACAACAATACCGGCGCGGGCGATGACTGGTTCTGGGAAACCGGCACTGTCGACGGGGTCAACGGCATAATTGACAGCGTCTTTGCCCTAGAGGCGCCGGGCGTCACATGGCTCGTCCAACCCGGCGATTTCGCCGTCCAGTTGAACGGCACCGTGGTTCCTGTTGAACTGCAGAGCTTCTCGATCGAATAGCAGCCTTTCGTTCAAAGAAAAACAGCGGGCCAAACGGCCCGCTGTTGTTTGTTGTCCGGCTGACAGCTGATAGCT
>DAOWGJ010000089.1 GCA_030637505.1 Holophagae bacterium | reverse complement strand
CTCTGCACCCCTCCACGAGGACCTTGAGGCGCCCCCGAAGGCCGGGGAGCGAAATCAGGGACAGGGGCAGGGACCGCGTCAGAATCAGCAAACAGGTGCAGGTACAGGATCAGTCTCAGCGACAGGAACAGCAATCCGTGACGCCAATGCCGGCGTTGAGCCCAGGGACCGGACAGCCGGCAGCGTCGAGATAACCCGACAATAGTGGCGGGAGTGTCTGACCTGGCACGCATGCACTTGCTGATTGCTGTCCCGGTCGCTGAGGTCACCGACTACCCCAAGAATCCAAGAGCGCCCCTCTCGGACGGCGCGTGCCATTCTTGATGTTGTCCTGCGCCGTCCTCCCGAATTGAGCAATGATGTGGACAACGTCAAGGGTGGCAACGCTCGGCGAGAGCGTCAGCAACCGAGTCTCGGCCGACGCCGTAGGCCGTCGAGGTCATTTTCTGGAGGGGCGATTGCCTCCCGATTTCTGTATTCAAGCCCCTCCGGGAAATGCACCGAGCGGGAGGGCCGAAGGCGCTCCCGAAGGCCGGGGTTGAAACCCTCCAGCCGGCCTATCTCGTTCAACTTCCCAAAGCCTGGCACTGCTCGCACTGCTCGGCAGCTCCGCGACCGCGTCAGCGAGCAGGAATGCCGGGGATCAAATACTTTACGGCCTGGTGACCGACCAGGCCGCCGTATCCCCTCCCTCAAAACCATCCATGAACAGCGGTCCTGCGCAGCTTCCGAGAAAGGTCTCGAAGACCGCTTGCCGGTCTGCAACAGACAGGGCCTCGGCGGGGAAGCCCAGGAAAAGGCCGGTCGAGGTGCCGACAGTCTTCAGCGTTGCGGCTCCGCCCTGATTGCCATCGAACGCCAATTCCCCACCGGCGTCGGCGACGAAAGTGTCGGACCAGTTGCTGAAGGGATAGCTCAGCGCGTAGGGGCCCATCCCGGAAAACAGGGTTCCGGCACCGGTCACTGAGGTTTGGTCGGTGTCTGAAATGGCCGATCCCAGCCCTAAGTGCGATGTCATAAACCCGGTCAACCCTCGGTCGAAATAGTAATCCTGGCCGCTGATCATCAGGCAGCGGTCGCCTCCGTCCAACCAGGACTGGAGGGCGCTTTCGCCGCTGCCTCCCGGGCCCGCGCTGCCGCCGAACTCGTCCCCGGTGAACCAGATGACGGTTCGATAGGGCGAGAGTTGGATAGCCGAAGGTTCGGTGTCGGAGTTCGCGGTGTCCCAGATGTCGTAGGCCAATCCCAGGGCGTCCAGCGTTGCGATGTAGGTTGCTCTGACGTCAGGGCCGTTGTCGTCATCGTCGACCAGGAGGATCGGCGGAATCGCGCGAGTCGTGAAAGCCCAAACCGCCGAGGCCACGCCCGAGCCGCAGATATTGTGTGCCGTTACCCGCCAGTAGTACTGGGTGACAGGTTCGAGGGCAACGGTCAGCAGGGCAGTCGTACTGCCGGTCGAGATCGTATCGACGAGATCAGTGACGGCCGCGTCCCGGGCCACCTCAAGCGTGTAGCTGGTGGCATCAGCAACGGCGGACCATTCGAAGGTGGGGTCGAGCATTTCATCGACCGCGCCATTCCCCGGGGCGGTTAATCCTGGGAAGTCCGGCACACCGTCGAACAGGGTCAGATTGATGTCGAAATCGTGGGTCGCCAACCCTGCGGTGCCGGTGATGGTCATGTCATGGGAGCCTGCGGCAACGCCGCCCGTGTTGCCCAGCGTCAGGGTGCTCGAGCCCGGGGGCGTAACGGTGTCCGGGCTGAAAATGGATGACAGGCCCGCCGGGGTCCCACTGATGGTCAGCGAAACCGGATCCGTGAAGCCCTGAAACTGGAGTACCTCGACGGAGTAGACGCCGTCATCAGGGGCACATACGTCCATTTGCCTTGGTGAGGCGGTGACAAGGAAATCGGTACTGATGGCGACACGGTCGATGAAGACGTCGGGGTCGTTGTGGCTGTCTTGGATGTTCCGGTCGTCCGACCACTGGGCGACGACGTAGCTCGCAGTCTGAATCTGGGTGTCGTAGTCGCCGTGATAGCAGGTCGCCAGACCGCTATCCAGGTAGATCGGCGAAGAGACGTCGGAAAGGCGGACACTGGGCTGATCCCAGGTCACACCGCCGTCGTAGGACATGCGCTGGTAGTAGTCGACCAGGAGGTTGTCGGTCGTGTCGTTCCGGCGGTCATACCAGGCGATCGAGACCTGCCCGGCGGCGCCAACACTCATGGTCGGGAAGAACTGGTCGGTGGTGGTGGCGTCGTCGTTGACTCGTATCTCGGTGCTCCATGTGGCGCCACTGTCGGTTGAAAGCCGATAAAAGACGTCCACGATGTCATCACCTGAACCGTCGGGGTCGTAGGAATAGACGACGTGCAGCACGCCGGCGGTATCGACTACGATTTGTGGCGAGGGCAGGTATCGGATGTTGCCCTCGAGGGCGGCACGGCCGCAGGATCCGGTGGCTGAATTGTCTTGGGGTTGGGTCTTGCCGGATGCAGGGTTGGTGACCAGCGCCCAGGTGTCGCCGCCGTCGGTCGACCGCGCGATCTCGATGTCGATGGTGCCCGTGCCAAATTTGACCCAGCCGGCGAAGACGTCACCATTGGGCGCCACGAAGGGCCAGGCCCCCTGGACGCTCGTGGTCGGGCTGAGTTTCTTCGCGGTCGACCAGGTGACACCGAGGTTATCGGAGTAGGTGGAGTAGATATATCCGCCTGTGCCGAAGTCGGTCCAGACGACGTAGAGCCGCCCATAATTGGGACTGGTCGGACTGTTGTCGACCGCCATCAATTCCTTGTCGTCCGACGAGCCCGAATGGATTGCGCCGACCGATGTGAAGCTCTGGCAGTCGTCCGTGCTTTTCCAGAGTCCCAGGCTTCCGCTCGTGAGGGCGGCAAAATAAAAGGTCTCGTCTGCCTTGCGCCAGACAATCGAAGGATCGCCGAATGAACCGGCGCCCAGGGCGCCCTGATCGGTGAAGGTCTGACCGCCGTCGGTTGACCGAGAGTATCCGGTGAATCCTTCGGCGTTGGCAAAGTAGTGCCAGGAGTCGTTATACCCGGAACAGATCGTGCCGGTCGTTTCGTTGAGGGACAAGGAGGTTTCGCTCTGAGTATGGGAGGAGGTACCGGTATCGCCCGAAGGGTCGTTGACCGGCACATCGACGTCTGCTGTTGTGCCTTCGCCCTGGCGGACAAACCCCGGCGCGTTGGTGACACGGCCCAGTTCATGTTCGCGACCGCAGGCTCGGAGAAGGTAGAAGAGTATGCCGTCCATCAGGGGTCGCTTCGCAGGATCATCCAGCTGGGCACAAACGTCAGCCGGGGCCTTGTCGAGCTTGGCGGGGCCGGAGTCAGAAACTCCGGCTTCGAGGAAGCCGGCGTTGAGGAAGGTCAGTGTCAGAAGGCACAGGATGACAGTGTATGCAATTTTTCTCAGGCGCATGGTGTCTCTCCGTCTCCATTGAAGTCGTTGGGGGCGTTAACTTCACCGTGAGGCATCCTGGCAGAATTGCCGGGTTGATGCAAATCGGAGGTGGGAGCGGCAACGACAGGGGTGGCGGTGCTGTCTTGTGTCCCCACCCCCTTGTAGGGGCGAACCTATGTGTTCGCCCGGGTGATGGCCCGGGTGGTGGCCCGGATTGGGATTTGGATGACGGGCCGGGTGGTGTGTCAGGTGTTTGTGCGGATGTTGAACCGCGAGAAAAGGGCGCACACGCAGGTGCGCCCCTACATTCCTACCCCTTCAACTCCTCCAGCAACCCGCTCAAGCTCTGCAGACGGCCGATCAAATCGGTGTGGAGGTTGGAGGGTCCCTTTTCGCTGGAGGTTTCCAGAGCGTGCCTGGCCCCGTCCCGGTCGCCGGTGCCCAGGCGGGCGATGCCCAGAAGGCGCATGACGTCGGGCGCTCCTGTGCTTTCGGCAGCCTGTTCCAGATAGCGGAGGGCCTCTCGAAAGCGTCCCGCCTCAATAGCGATGGCTCCCAGGGCCGCCAGGGGGAAGTGCAGGAGTTCCCGAGGCATGAAGTTCAGGGCCTCGCGGGCCATCTCCCGAGCGGCGGTGGGATCCTCGTCGAGGTCCAGGACGATCAATGTGAATTCGTATGCGGCGATGCCCCGAACCGGGAGATTGTTGCTCTCCGAGAAAAATTTGACTGCAAAGCGCCGGGCCGTGGCAGTGTGGCCGGCACGGCGGAGACTCTCCAGCAGGGCTGCGACAGCGGCGGCCAGAAATGGAGAATCGGCCCGGTCCTGGTGGAGGAGTTGGTGAGCGTGGCGGACAGCGG